>NZ_LEKI01000111.1:0-20080 GCF_001029525.1 Nocardiopsis sp. RV163
ACCCCCTGCTCACCGAGCGCACCCACCCCGCCGAGTTCGCCCTCGTGCGCTCCCACACCGAGTGGCTCGTCCAACGTTTCCAGCGCGTGCTCGGCTACCGGCTGACCGTCGCCGAGGACCACGCACGGCTGGTCAAACGCGGGCTCGTCACCGAGGTCGCGCGCCCCCTCGCACGCGGGACGGGCGCCCCCTTCACCCCGCGCACGCACACCTACCTGGCGCTGTCCCTGGCCGTCCTGGCCGAGGAGCACGGCCCCACCACCGTCCGCGGCCTGGCCGCGCGGGTCCGCTCCGCCGCGCACGAGGCCGGGGTCGACGCCGACCCCGCGCGCGGCCTCGCCGAGCGCCGCGCCTTCTGCGCCGCCCTGCTCCACCTGGTCTCGCTCGGTGCCGTCACCGAGGACTTCGGCACCATCGCCGACCACCGTGAGGACCCCTCCGCCGACGCGGAGCTGATCCCGCACACGCAGGTCCTGCGCTCTGTCGCCGTCCACCTGCCCCGCGCCTCCGACGACCCGGACTCCTTCCTGGCCGCCGCACGCGACACCGATCCCGAGGGCGACCACCGGGGCGAGACCGCCCTGCGCAGGCTCCTCGCCGAGACCGCCGTCGTCTACCGCGAGGAACTCCCCGACCGACAGCGCGACCGCCTCGCCGCACACCAGTGGCGGGCCGCCGCGGCGCTCGGCAACCTCCTGGGCTGCGACACCGAGGTCCGGGCCGAGGGCGTCGCCCTCGTGATGCCCGACGAGACGGGCGCCCGCCCGGTCTTCCCCTCCGACGACCCCGTCGGACAGGTCGCCCTGGCCCTGGTCCGCCACCTCTCCGGTCGCCTGCACCCCGGCCGCCCCGCCACCTCCGTCCCTGTTCCGGAGGAGGAGATGAACACCGCGCTGGAAGCCCTCTGCGGCGCCGACGCGCCCGCGCGGGCCGAGTGGGCCCGTACCGCGGGACCCGAGATCCCCGACCCCGGACGGCTCCGCGAGCGGGTCCTGGTCCTGCTGGCCGACCTCGGACTGCTGCGGGGCGCCCCCGGGCGGTGGCGGCTCACCGCCGCGGCCGCCCGCTACGGGGCCGAAACGGACATCCGCGTCCCCCCGATCCAGGACAATGACGAAGACAGCCGGACACACCCCGATCCGGTGCGCGCCCCCGGCGACGACGAGGGTGGACCCGACGCCCCCGACGCTCCCGCCGACCCCCGCGGCGACCTGAGCCGGGTGGCGTCCGTGCTGCAAGCGGTGGCGAACGAGAAGGTGAGCGCGACCAGTGGTGACTCAGGAGACCAGCCAGGCCCCGGAAGCGGCGACGGGTCCGGCTGATTCCGCCGGTACCGGCGCCTCCGACGGCGTCCCCCGCTACCGGCTCGAACGCGCGGGCATCCGCAACGTCTGGCAGTACGACGACCACGTCCTGGACTTCGCGGAGGGGCGGCTGCTGCTGCGCGGCCGCAACGGCGCGGGCAAGTCCAAGGCGCTGGAGATGCTGCTCCCCTTCCTGCTCGACGGCGACGTGCGCCGCTTGGACACCACGGGCACCAACCGCACCAGCCTGCGCTGGCTCATGGCCGAGGACACGCGGCCCGGCCGCCTCCACGGAGCCGAGGAGGACGGCCCCGACCTGCTCGGCGGCCCCGGCGCGGACGACGAACCCGCCGACGGCCCGCACGGAGCCGACGCCCCCGGCGGCCCCGCCGAGGAGGAGTCCGGCCCCGCCACCCGGCTCGGCTACCTGTGGGTGGAGTTCACCACCGACCGCGGCGACCGCGGACTCGACGCCGCGGCCCGCTCCGGAACCGGCCGGGGGGCCTCCGCGCTGCTCGCCGGTACCGGCGCCAGCAGCGCCTCCGCCCTCCTCGCCGCCAGCGCGGCGGCCAGCGCCGCCGAGTCCGACGCGACGGCGCGCGAACCCGAGCCCCGCGACCCCGACGCCCCGCCCAGCCACCTGACCCTGGGCGCCGCCGTCATGGCGGTCGGCGACTCCGACCCGCGGTGCGTGTTCTTCGTCACCGACCGACGGGTCGGCCACGACCTCGAACTCGTCACCGAGGGCCGCCCCAAGCCCGTCGACCGCCTCCGCTCGGAGATCGGCGCCGACAACTGCTTCACCAGCCCCGTCCCCTACCGGGCCCGTGTGATGCACGACCTGTTCGGCATAGACGACTCCGTCCGCTACCGCAACCTCATCCACCTGCTCTACCGGCTGCGCCGCCCCACCATCGGCGACCGCCTGGAGGCCGGGGAACTCGTCGGCGTCCTCTCCGAGGCGCTGCCGCCCATGGACGAGACCATCCTGGACGAGGTCGCCCGCAACATCGCCGACCTGGAGCGGGCCCGCTCCGACAAGGACGCCCTCACCGAGGCCGGGGCGGGTGTCACCGCCTTCCTGGAGGACTACCGGGGCTACCTCGTCCACACCCTGCGCGCCCGGGCCGCCGAGGTGCGCGAGCAGATCGACGCCGCCGCGGACCTCACCGAGGAGACCGAGCGGCTGCGCGCCGAACTCGACGGCCTCATCACAGCGGAGAGCCGGATCTCCGAGGAGCGCGACCAGGCCCGTCGCACCCGCGACACCGCCCGGTCCGACGACACGACCCTCGCCGCCGCCCAGGGCGGCGCCGCCACCGCCACGGACGGCGAGCGCCGCGCCTACGACGCCGCCGTGGGTGCCTACATCCGCGCGGCGGAGGCCGCCTGGGTTGCCGCCGAGCACGCCGAACGGGTCGAACACCACACCGTCGAGCGCATCGGCGAGGACACCGCCACGATCGAGCGCGCGCTCGACGTCCTGCGCCAGACCCACGCCGAGGCCGCGCGCGCCGCCTCCGCGGCGGGCATGGACCCCGCAGTCCTCGGCACCGTCCCCGACCCGGTCGCCACCGTCCACGCCCCCCGCGAGAGCACCACCCGGGTCGATCTGCGCGGACTGGAACAGGCCGTCGAACGCGAACCCGTCGAGGGCGTTGACCTGGACGGCCTGCGCGAGCGCCTGGGCCGCCTCCACGACCGCCTCACCGGAGCCGCCGACCGCGCCGCCGACCGCGCCGACCTGGCCGCCCGCCTGACCGGGCTCACCGCCGCCGAGGCCGCCGCCGACCGCCGCCTCGTCGCGCTGTCCAGCGAGGCCGAGTCCGCCGACGCCGTGCTCGAACGCGCCCACCAGCGCGAGCAGGACGCCGTCGGCCTCGTACGGCGCCAGAGCGCCGCCTACGCCGAGGGCGTGCGGGAGTGGTCCGCCCGGCTCCGCGACTCCAGCCACGCGCACGCCTTGGGCGGTGCCATCCACGAGCTGGAGGGCAGCGTCGAACTGCCCATCGACGACGCGCTGCGCGTCCTGGACCCCGCGGTCCCCGGCAGGGTGGCCCGCCTGGCGCACGCCGCCGTGGACCCCCTCCTGGAGGAACTGCGCGCACGCCGCGACGTGGCCGTCGGGGAGGAGGGCCAGCTCTCCGGCGAACTCGCGGAACTGGCGGACCGGCGCACCAAGAACGCCGAGCACGCCCCCGAGCGCCCCGGATGGGCCACCTACCCGCGCCCCGAGGGGGACGGCCTCCCCCTCTACCTGGCCGTCGACTTCGCGGACGGGCTCAGCACGCGCGAGCAGGCCGGCCTGGAGGCCGCTCTGGAGGCCAGCGGGCTGCTGGCGGGCTGGGTCCGCGCCGACGGGGCCCTGCACGACCCGACCACACGCGACCTCATGGTCTCCCCGGTCCCGGTCCCCGCGCTGTCGCGCCCCGTCCGAGGCCGGACGCTGCTCGACGTGCTCGTCCCGGCCGCCGGCCCCACCACCGGCCGCGGCGTCGCCCCCGACACCCTGCGCGCACTGCTCTCCTCCATCGCCCTGGACTCCGAGGCGGAGCGGGTCCGCGACCCGGAGGACGCCGAGGCCGAACCGCGCCACCGCAAGGACAGCCCCGGAGCCGTCGCCCTCTCCAGCGCCGTGTCCCTCTCCGGCGGCTGGCGCCTGGGCGTTGCCTCCGGTGCCCACTACAAGAGCGAACCCGAGTACATCGGCGAGGCCGCCCGCAAACGGGCCCGCGACCGCACCACCGCCAACACCGACCGGCGCATGGCGATCGCCGAGGCCCTGCTCGCCGAGGCGGGCGAGCGCCGCTGGGCCGTCGAGCACTCCTACGCCGAACTCCTGGAGGTCTCCCGCGACCTGCCCGACGCCGCCCCCCTCATCCGCGCATGGGCCGCCCTTGAGACCGCCCGGGACGACGTGGCCGCCGCGCGCCGCGCCCACGACGTGGCCCGCGACGCGGCCGAGGACTGCCGGGCCGAACTGCTCGACGTCCGCGAGAGCCTGCGCCGCGCCTCCGCGGTGGAGGGCACCCAGGAGGGCGGGCCCGCCGAGGGGGAGGGTGACCTGCCCACCGCGCGCGCCGACTTGGACAGCGCCCTGCGCGCCTTGGACCACCTGCGCGTCCTCATCGCCTCCGCGCTGCGCGACCTGGACGTTCTGGCCTGGGAGCTCGCCGACCACGAGCACCACGTCGCCGCCTGGCGGGCCGTCCGGGCCGACCGGGTGCTCGCCGAGGACGCCAGAGCCGCGGCTATCGACGACATGATCACCGTCCGCCGCCAGGTCGAACTCGGCGACCGGGCGCGGGGCGTGGCCGACGAACAGCTCGACGCCGCCCGCGAGCAGGTCGGGGCCAGAGCCGAGGAGGCCGCCCAGCGGCTGCCCGAACTCGAACGCGACGCCCAGCGCGCCCGGGACGAACGGGTCAGCGCCGAGGCGCGCCTGGCCGCGGCCACGCGCGAGCGCGCCGAGCAGGTGAGCCGCGCGCTCGCGGCCGGGGAC
Source organism: Nocardiopsis sp. RV163 (assembly GCF_001029525.1). NCBI lineage: Bacteria > Bacillati > Actinomycetota > Actinomycetes > Streptosporangiales > Nocardiopsidaceae > Nocardiopsis > Nocardiopsis sp. RV163. The sequence continues at coordinate 4,807 of NZ_LEKI01000111.1, forward strand.
GGCCTGGTCGCCTCGGTCACCGGGACCGACGCGTCCGGGGCGGAGGCCCCCGACGCCGTACTGCTGCGCGCCGCTGGCCTGGGCGCGTGCGCCGAGGACGACGCGCCCCTGGCCGCCTACCTGGCCGCCCGCGCCGAGAACGCGCCTCCGGGGCCCGACGCCCGCCTCGCCCTGCTGGAGGCCTTCGTCATCGCGATGGAGGAGGGACTGGCCGCCCCGGAGGGCGGCGAGGCGGAGGACGCGCCCCGGGTCGACGACAGCACGGTCCTGGCCAGCCGCGAGGACCTGGACCGGGTGCTCGCCTCGGCGGGCTGGACGCAGGTCCGCACCGAGATGAGCGAACCCCGGGCCGTCAAGCGCCTCACCGTCCACGACGAGGACGGCGCGCACGACGTCACCGCCTACGCCGAACGGATCGCCGCCGCGGTCGCCGGGGCCGAGGAGAACGTCGCGATCGCGGAGGAGGAGGCCTTCGAACGCCACCTGCTCGGGGAGCTGGCCGGCCACCTGGCACGCCAGGTCGAGGAGGCCAGGGCCCTCATCGCCGCCATGAACGACGTCCTCAAGGACGTCACCACCTCGGCCGGTCTGGGCGTGCGCCTGGACTGGCGGCTGGCCCCCGACGCCGGCGCGGACATCGAGGCGGTCGTGCCGCTCCTGGCCACCCCGGTCCGGGAGAGGACCCGCGTGCAGACGACCCGGCTGCGCGACGCGCTCCGGCGCTGCATCGAGGCCATCCGCCGCCTGGACCCCACCGCCACGGGGGGCGCGCAGCTGCGCGCGGCCCTGGACTACCGGTCCTGGTTCACCTTCACCGTGTACGTGACCGACGGCGCTGGCGACGAGCGGCGCCTGGGGCACCGCACGGCGCTCAGCCAGGGCGAGCAGCGCGTGGTGGCCTACCTGGTGCTGTTCGCCGCCGCCGCCGCGCACTTCGACGCCCTGGCGGCCCGGGCGCCGTGGGCGCCGAGGCTGATCCTGCTCGACGACGCCTTCGCCAAGGTCGACGAGCCCACGCACGGGCGCCTGCTGGGCCTGCTGGTCGAACTGGACCTGGACTTCGTCCTGACCTCGGAACGGGTGTGGGGCTGCTTCGCCAGCGTCCCCAGCCTCAACATCTACGAGTGCCTGCGGGACCCGAACGTGCCCGGGATCGCCACCCTGCACTTCACGTGGGACGGGAGCAGGAGGCGCCTGGTGGGGGTGTAGGGGAGACCGAGGCGGGGGAGGAGGCCAGTCGGCCACTCCCGCGACGGAGACCGGCGTTCGGCGAGTGCTTCCTCCCGTCCTGTCCTAGTCTGCTTGTGCGGAGACGACACGTGAACGGGGTGACGAAGTGACTCGGGTACCCGAGACGTTCGAGGGTGGGACGGCGCTCCTGGACGCTCTGGCGCGCTCCGGGCTGCCCCGGGAGGTCAGCTCCTGGGTAGGCGCCGCCCTGTGGGGCGAGGACGCCCTGGAGGCCCGCCTGAGGGGCGAGCGCGTCCCCGAGCCGGAACCCGTCCCCGAGCCGCCCGCGGGCAGGGTCCGGCGGACCTACCTGACCGGGATCAGGGTCCAGGGCTTCCGGGGGATCGGCCGCCCCGCCGAACTCGCCTTCGACGCAGGTCCCGGACTCACCGTGATCGTCGGGCGCAACGGCTCGGGCAAGTCCAGCTTCGCCGAGGCCGCGGAGGCCGCCCTCACCGGCCGCAACCCCCGGTGGGACGCCATGCCCACGGGTTGGCGCGACGGCTGGCGCAACCTCCACTACGACGAGCGCACCGAGGCGACCGTGGACGTGCGCGTCGCCGGGGACGAGGGCTCCACCCGCATCAGCCGCAGGTGGACGGGCGAGAGCGTCCGCTCCGCGCGCGGCGAGGTCGTCCGCCCCGACGGCGAGGTCTCCCCCCTCCGGACCATGGACTGGGGCGACGCCCTCGTGCGCTACCGCCCCTTCCTGTCCTACGACGAACTCGGCCGCACGGTCACCGGGCGCTCCGCCGAGCTGTACGACACGCTCACCGGCCTGCTCGGGCTCAGCGGCCTGACGGAGGCCGAGCGCCGCCTGGCCAAGGTGTGCGACGGTCTCGCCAAGCGCCGCGACCGCCCCTCGCGGGAGCTGAGGTACCTGCTCGACGCGCTGCGGGCCTCCGACGACCCCAGGGCGGCCCAGGCCGTCCAGCTCCTCACCGCCTCCTACTTCGACATGGACGCCCTGCGCAGGCTCGCCTCCGACACCGGGCCCAGCGACCCCGAGCTGCACACGGTCCTGCGCCGCCTGCGGCGGCTGGCCGTGCCCGAGCGGGCGCTGATGTCCGACGTGGTCAACGAGCTGCGGGGCGCGTCCATGGAGCTGGCCATGGCCGCGGGAAGCAAGGGCGACCGCGCGCACGGGGTGGCCAGGCTCCTGGAGCAGGCGCTCGAACACCACCAGCGCCACCCCTCCGAGACCGAGTGCCCCACGTGCTCCTCGCCGCTGGGCGCCGACTGGACGCGCCGGGCCAACGCCCAGCTGCGCGCCCTCAAACCGCAGGCGGCCGTGGTCTCGGCCGCCTACGAGCGCGCCGACGCGGCCAGGGACCAGGCCCGTTTCCTGGTGTCCCCGGCGCCGGGCTGGCTGCCGCCGGAGAGCGAGCTGGGCCAGGTGTGGTCGCTGTGGGAGTCGGGCGCGGACATCGAGGACCTCGCGGAGCTGGCCGAGCACGTCGAAACGGTCGGCCGCAGGCTGCGGGCGGCCGCCGTGAGCGCACGCCGGGACGCGAGCGAGCGGTTGGAGGACCCGACCGGCGGCTGGTCGGAGCTGGCCGAGCAGCTCTCGGGGTGGCTGGACGACGCCCAGGACGCCCTCACCGCGCGCGAGGTCCTCAACGGGGCCGAGGCCGCGCTGAACTGGCTGTCGGAGCAGGCGAGGATCCTGCGCGAGGAGAGGCTGGGGCCGGTCGCCGCGCAGGCCGAGCAGGTCTGGTACCGGCTGCGCCAGGAGCGCCACATCGACCTCCAGGGCATGCGGCTGATCGGCCGGGGCGCCCGGCGCCGGGTCGAGGTGGACGTGTCGGTCGACGGCGTCGGGGAACAGACCAGCGCGCCCGGACTCCTGAGCCAGGGCGAGTTCCAGGCGCTCGCGCTGTCCATCTGCCTGCCGCGCACCCTGGTGGAGGGCAACCCCTTCGGCTTCCTGGTCCTGGACGACCCGGTCCAGGCGATGGACACCGAGACCGTGGAGGGCCTGTCCGCGGTGCTGGCGGAGGTGGGCAGGCACCGGCAGTTGATCGTGTTCACACATGACACCCGCCTGTCCGACGCCCTGCGCAGGCTGGGCCTGCCCGCCGACATCCGCAGGATCAACCGGGACGCGATGTCCAACGTGTGGGTCGAGGCGGTCTGAGTCACAGTCGCGGCGCCGGATCCGCTTTGAACAGGGGTTTCGGCGCCCGGGTGCGGGCCGGGGGCGTTCGATTTGGCAGACCACCCCCGAATCCCTGTATAGTCATGACCAGCGCAAGGGGGCAACACCCCCGGGGCGGACGAGAGAAAGCCCCACCAGCGCGCCCCTTTAGCTCAGTCGGCAGAGCGTCTCCATGGTAAGGAGAAGGTCTACGGTTCGATTCCGTAAAGGGGCTCCACCACTTGACGGGGTACGGTCCACTCAGGTGGGTGGCCGGAGGGAGCATCCGCCGGCCTGCACCGGGTCGCAGCCCTGGTAGGGTTGTGGTCCCGTTGATCGGGGCGGGGTAGCTCAGTCGGTAGAGCAAGCGGCTCATAATCGCTGTGTCGTCGGTTCAAGTCCGGCCCCCGCTACCAACCCGCTGACCCCTGAGCCCACATCTCAGGGGTCGTCGCGGGCGCTTACCACTGTTTCCAGCGAGAAAGGCACTCCGAAGTGGCTGCCACCGACGTGAGGCCGAAGATCACCCTGGCCTGCCAGGAGTGCAATCACCGGAACTACATCACCCGCAAGAACCGTCGGAACACCCCCGACCGTCTCGCGATCAAGAAGTTCTGCCCGAACTGCCGCAAGCACAACGAGCACCGCGAGACCCGTTAAGTCCCGCGCGAGCGCCCCTGTCGAGCGCGATCGTCTCCGCCGCGACGTCGCAGAGGCAGTTCTCGAAGGCTTCCAGCCCGGTGAGCGATCCGCTCACCGGGCTGTTCGCGTGTCCGGGCCCCTTCACGACAGGAGAGAGCGTGGCGATCAACCCTGACTACCTCGGCCGGGAGTACCCCGCGCCGGAGGCCTACGAGGTCACCCGGGGTAAGATCCGTGAGTTCGCCGAGGCGGTCAACGACCCCAACCCGGTCTACACCGACCAGGCCTCGGCCCGGGCGGCCGGACACCCCGACGTGGTCGCCCCGCCCACCTTCCCGGTCATCCTGGGGATGGCGGGCTCGGCGCAGGCCATCGCCGACCCCGACCTCGGCCTGGACTTCTCCCGGGTCGTGCACGGCGACCAGAGCTTCCGCTACAGCCGTCCGCTGTACGCCGGGGACGTCCTGAGCAGCCTCACCCGCATCACGGCCATCCGGGCCCTGGGCGGCAACGAGCTGATCACCCTGGAGACCGCGGCACACGACGCCGACGGCGAGCACGTGGTCACCGCCACGATGATGCTGGTCGCGCGAGGAGGAGAGGCATGAGCAGGCTGCGCCACGCCGACGTCGGGGTCGGCACCGAGCTCCCCGAACGCACCTTCCCGGTCCGCCGCCTGGACCTTGTCCGTTACGCGGGCGCCTCGGGCGACTTCAACCCGATCCACTGGAACGAGCGCTTCGCCAAGTCGGTGGGGCTGCCCGACGTCATCGCGCACGGCATGTTCACCATGGCCGAGGCCGCGCGGGTGCTCACCGACTGGGCCGGAGACCCCGGCTGCGTCGTCGACTACTCGGTTCGCTTCTCCGCGCCCGTGGTGGTCCCCGACGACGACGAGGGCGCCGAGATCACCGTCGGCGGCAAGGTCAAGACCAAGAACGACGACGGCACCGTCACGGTGCTGCTGACCGCGCGGTCGGGCGGCGCCAAGGTCCTGGTGCAGTCCAAGGCCACCGTGCGCCTGGCGAGGTAGACGTGACCGCACTCTCCGAGTACACCACCCTGCGCCTGGGCGGCCCGGCGCGGACCTTCCTGGTCGCGGGCACCACCGACGAGCTGGTCGCCGCCGTGGCCCGCGCCGACGCCGCCGACGAACCCGTCCTCGTCCTGGGCGGCGGCAGCAACCTCGTGGTCTCCGACGACGGTTTCCCCGGGACCGCGGTCCTCGTGGACTCCAAGGGAGTCTCCTTCGAGGAGGCGGGCACCGACGGGGAGGGCGAACCGGTCGTGCTGCTGCGCGCCGAAGCGGGCGTGGAGTGGGACCCGCTGGTGGAGCGCGTCGTGGCCGAGGGCCTCAGCGGGCTGGAGTTCCTGTCGGGCATCCCCGGCCGGGTCGGATCCACGCCCATCCAGAACGTGGGCGCCTACGGCCAGGACGTCAGCCAGACCATCCGCGAGGTGCTCGTCCACGACCGGCGCACCGGTGAGCGGCGCCGGATGACCAACGCCGAGTGCGGCTTCAGCTACCGCGACAGCGTCTTCAAGGGCGACGACCGACACGTGGTGTGCGAGGTGGTCTTCGCGCTGCGCCGCTCCAAGCTCAGCCGTCCGATCGCCTACGCCGAGGTGGCACGCTCCCTGGGTACCGAGGCGGGCGCCCGGGTGCCGCTGGAGAGGGCGCGTGAGACCGTCCTCGGGCTGCGCAGGGGCAAGGGCATGGTCCTGGACCCCGCCGACCCCGACACCCGCAGCGCCGGGTCGTTCTTCACCAACCCGGTGGTCACCGCCGAGCAGTTCGAGGCCGTGCGCGAACGGGCGGCCGCCCGCCTGGGCGCCGACGCGCATGTGCCCGGACACCCCGACGCGCGGGGGGACGTCAAGCTCTCCGCGGCCTGGCTGATCGACCGCGCCGGGTTCACCAAGGGCTACGGCGACGGTCCCGCGCGCATCTCCGGCAAGCACAGCCTCGCCCTGACCAACCCCGGCGGCGCCACCACGAAGGATCTGCTGGAGCTGGCCCGCGAGGTCCGGGAGGGCGTGGAGGAGGCCTTCGGGGTCCGCCTCGTCAACGAGCCGGTGATGGTCGGCGTCTCCCTCTGAGCCGGTGCCACGCGCACCGGCCCCAGCCGCGCCCAATTTCGGAGTTGGGCGCGGCCAACTTGTTTTTCAGGGCGGGCTGATAAAACAATTCAGTAAAGCCATGAATTGCATTCCCCTCCTGTTGTGCCATAAAGTCGGGGGCGTCGAAGGGGAGTAGTCCCCAATGCGTGCGATCGACACACTGGCCGCCCCGCGGCCCGGTCGTACGAGCCCGGACAGGCCAGAAACGCCGAGTCAGGAGCGGACGAGACCTTTGACCCGGAAAAGACCGGGTTGAAGTGGTGTCCGCCTCCTTCTGCCCAGACAACGTCGGACGGAAGGGGAAACATGACGGGGTTCGCCGCCGGGCTGGCATTCAGCGCCTTCGCCATATTCATCGCCGAAATGGGCGACAAGACCCAACTCGTGGCCATGTCACTGGCCACCCGCTACCGGGCCCTCACGGTCATCCTCGGCATCACCGCGGCCACCGCCGTCGTGCACGCGGGCAGCGTCCTGCTGGCCGAGGTCCTGGGCGCCGCGCTGCCCACCGACTGGCTCACCCTCGCCGCCGGTGTCGCGTTCCTGTTCTTCGGCGCGTGGACCCTGCGCGGCGACGAGATGAGCGACAAGGACGAGGCCCGCGCCGCCTCCCGGCGCATCCGCTCCGCCTTCGCGACCGTCTTCGTCGTCTTCCTCGTCGCCGAGCTCGGGGACAAGACCATGCTCGCCACGATCACCGTCGGCACCCAGCACCACTGGCTGCCCGTGTGGATCGGCTCCACCGTGGGCATGGTCGCGGCCGACGCCATCGCCATCGCGCTGGGCGCCGTGCTCGGCAAGAAGCTGCCCGAGCGCGCCGTCCGGATCGGCGCGGCCGCCCTGTTCTTCGTCGCGGGCGCCGCCATGCTGGGCCAGGGCGCCTGGATGCTCCTCGCCTGAGCCCTGAGCCCTGAGCCCTGAGCCCTGAGCCCTGAGCCGGTGGCGGCTCAGTCCCCGGCGGGCTCCGGATCGGCGGCCAGCCACGCGTCCACCCCGGCCAGCAGCTCCTTGCGCAGCGACTCCGGCGCGCCCGAGCCGCGGACCGACATCCGCGCCAGCTCGGCCAGCTCCGGGTCGGAGAACCCGAGCACCTCGCGGGCGATCCGGTACTGCTCCACCAGGCGCGGCCCGAACAACAGCGGGTCGTCGGTGCCCAGCGCGACCGGAACCCCGGCGTCGAACAGCGTGCGCAGCGGTAGCTGCCCCAGGTCGTCGTACACCCCCAGGCCCACGTTGGATGTCGGGCAGACCTCCAGCGTCACCCCGCGTTCGGCGATCCGCTCCACCAGCCGCGGGTCCTCCACGGCCCGCACGCCGTGCCCGATCCGGTCGGCGTCCAGCACGTCCAGGCACTCGCCCACGCTGCGGGGCCCCTGGAGCTCGCCGCCGTGCGGCGCGGAGAGCAGCCCGGCCCGCCGCGCGATCCGGAACGCCCCCTCGAACTCCAGGGCGCGGCCGCGCCGCTCGTCGTTGTTCAGGCCGAACGACACCACGCCCCTGCCCGCGTACTGCCTGGCCAGGCGGGCCAGCACCTTGGCGTCCAACGGGTGCCTGGTGCGGTTGGCCGCCACCATCAGGCCGACGTGCACACCGGTCTCGCGCTCGGCGGCGCGGGCCGCGTCCAGGAACAGCTCCAGGGTGGCGGTGAGCCCGTCGAAGAGCGAGGCGTAACCGCTCGGGTCCACCTGGATCTCCAACCAGCCTGACCCGGCCGCGCGCTCGTCCTCGGCCGCCTCGCGCAGCAGCCGGTACACGTCCGCGGGTCTGCGCAGCACCGACCGGGCGATGTCGTACAGGCGCTGGAAGCGGAACCAGCCGCGCTCGTCCGTGGCGCGGAGTCTGGGCGGCCACTCCTCGACCAGGGCTTGGGGGAGGTGGATGCCGTGCTCGGCGGCCAGCTCCACCAGGGTGGGATGGCGCATCGATCCGGTGAAGTGCAGGTGCAGGTGTGCTTTGGGCAGCCGGTCCAACCGGCGGGCGCTGGTCGGTGTCTCCATGACGTAAGCCTGCCGTATGCGGGGAGCCTCCGGTGCAAGGACGCCCCACTCGGCCGGCCGGGGCCGGCCCCGTACACGCCGACGCGCCCCGGGGGACCGGTCCCCCGGGGCGCGTCGGCGTGTACGGGGCGCAGCGCGGCGGAGCCCCGAAGAAGCGCTGCTACTCGGCCTCGGCCAGCAGCTTCTGGACGCGGCTCACGCCCTCGGCGAGGTCCTCGTCGCTGAGCGCGTAGGACAGACGCAGGTAGCCGGGGGTGCCGAAGGCCTCACCGGGCACCACGGCGACCTCGGCCTCCTCCAGGATGAGCTCGGCCAGCTCGGTGGAGGTCTGCGGCGTCCGGCCGCGGATTTTCTTGCCCAGCACGCCCTTGACCGAGGGGTAGGCGTAGAACGCGCCCTGCGGCTCGGGGCAGACCACGCCGTCGATCTCGTTGAGCATGCGCACGATCGTCTTGCGGCGGCGGTCGAAGGCCTCGCGCATCGTCGCCACGGCGTCCAGGTCGCCGGAGACCGCGGCCAGGGCGGCGGCCTGCGAGACGTTGGCGACGTTGGAGGTGGCGTGCGACTGGAGGTTGCCCGCGGCCTTGACGACGTCCTTGGGGCCGATGATCCACCCCACGCGCCAGCCGGTCATGGCGTAGGTCTTGGCCACGCCGTTGACGATGACGGTGCGGTCGGCGATCTCGGGCACCTCGACGGGCAGCGAGGAGAACTCGGCGTCGCCGTAGACCAGGTGCTCGTAGATCTCGTCGGACAGCACCCACAGGCCGTGACCGTTCGCCCAGCGGCCGATCTCGCGGACCTGCTCGCGCGGGTACACGGCGCCGGTCGGGTTGGACGGGGACACGAACACCAGGACCTTGGTGCGCTCGCTGCGCGCCGCCTCCAGCTGCTCCACGCTCGCCAGGTAGCCGGTGCTCTCGTCGGTGACGACGAAGACCGGGACACCGCCCGCGAGCTTGATCGACTCGGGGTAGGTGGTCCAGTACGGGGCGATGACGATGACCTCGTCGCCCGGGTCCAGCATGGCGGCGAAGGCCTCGTAGATGGCCTGCTTGCCGCCGTTGGTCACCAGGACCTGGGCGGGGTCGACCTCGTAGCCGGAGTCGCGCAGGGTCTTCTCGGCGATGGCCTTCTTGAGCTCGGGCAGGCCGCCGGCGGGCGTGTAGCGGTGGAACCGGGGCTCACGGGCGGCCTCGACGGCGGCCTCGACGATGTAGTCGGGGGTCGGGAAGTCGGGCTCTCCCGCGCCGAAGCCGATGACGGCACGGCCCTCCGCCTTCATGGCCTTGGCCTTGGCGTCCACGGCCAGGGTGGCGGATTCGGAGATCGCGCTGATACGTGCAGAGAGACGGGGTCGATCAGTCATGCGTCCCATGTTGTCATGCGCCCCTGGTCCGGGCGCGGGCGGGAAGGAGGGCGCAACCGGACGAAGGGGCCGTTCACGCCCCTCGGCGGGACGAACGGTTTGGCCACGGGGTCCCTAGCGCATACACTCTTTCGGGTCGGCCGTTCGTGGCTCAGGTGTTACCTGGCGCACGGTGTGCGTAGCGCACCGGAACCGGCTATGGTGGGATCGCAGTTTCCGCTAAGGGCAGTGGCTCAATTGGCAGAGCACCGGTCTCCAAAACCGGCGGTTGGGGGTTCGAGTCCCTCCTGCCCTGCACCTTCGCGCGTGCGGTGCGGCGCCCCTGCGGGCGCCGCACCGCGCGGGCACTGAAACTACGGGGACAAGTAGCAGCCCGCGACCCTAAGGACCCCAGGTGACTCAGACTGACGCCGACGCCAAGCCCGACAAGGAGCCCAAGCGTCGTACCGGTCCGGTGACGTTCACCAAGCAGGTCGCCGGAGAGCTGCGCAAGGTCCGCTGGCCCACGCGTCGCGAGCTGGTGACCTACACCATCGTGGTCCTCGTCTTCGTGCTGGTCGTCCTGGGATACGTGTCCCTCGTGGACTGGGGCTTCGGTGAGGCGGTCACCTGGCTGTACGGCACGTTCGGCACCCCGCAGGGCGCCTGACCACCCCTTCCGCGCCGCGTCCTCCGGCAGCAGCCGGGACGCGGCCTCCTCGTCCGCGCGTTGGTCCCGGTCCGCCCGGAGAGACCGTAAGCTGGCAGAACCGGGTTCGACGCACAGCGCTGCCTCGTGTGCGTCGCCCCGAGAGCGAATCCGACGAGAGAAAGAGCAGCCGTGTCCGAGTCCCCACTGACCTCTGACGACTTCCCCGAAGAGGAGCCGGTTCAGTCGTCGGCGGAAGAGACCGGCCTGGCGGGCGAGCTGCCGGAGGACGCGACCGACGCGGTCGACACCGGCAGCCCGGAGCTGACCGGTGACGCCGACGCGTCCGAGGCCGCCGACGACCACGAGGGCGTCGTGGAGGAGGACGGGGAGCAGGACGAGGCCGCCGATGAGGAGGCCCCCCGCCTGGACCCCGTCGAGGAGTTCAAGAACGAGCTCGTCCTGCTGCCCGGCGACTGGTACGTCGTGCACACCTACGCCGGTTACGAGAAGCGGGTCAAGGCCAACGTCGAGAGCCGCACCCAGTCCCTCAACATGGAGGAGTACATCTTCCAGGTCGAGGTGCCCGAGCACGAGGTCACCGAGGTCAAGAGCGGCAAGCGCCAGCAGGTCACCGAGAAGGTCCTGCCCGGCTACGTGCTCGTCCGCATGGACCTGACCGACGAGTCCTGGTCGGCCATCCGCAACACCCCGGGCGTCACCGGCTTCGTGGGCCTGTCCAACAAGCCCGCGCCGCTGAGCCTGACCGAGGTGGCCAAGCTCCTCGCCCCCGAGCCGGAGGTGGAGCCGGAGCAGGCGCAGCAGGCCCGGACCACGGGCGGCGTCGGAGAGGCCCGCATGGACGTGGCCTACGAGGTCGGCGAGTCCGTCACCGTCATGGAGGGCCCGTTCGCGACCCTGCCCGCGACGGTCAGCGAGATCAACCCCGACACCCAGAAGCTCAAGGTGCTGGTGTCGATCTTCGGCCGCGAGACCCCGGTCGAGCTGTCGTTCAACCAGGTCGCCAAGATCTAGCCCGTCCGCTCCCGCTGCTCGGGTCCTGCGGTCGCGAAGCGCCTGTCAGGGCACTCGTACGAGCGGCATAGACTTGGTGGGTCCGCCCCGTGGCGGACCCACTCGCGTGTTCCGCCCCGGCGGGACCCGCGCCCGGCCCGACCGGTCCCGGCGGACCGGCGCCCCGCGCCCGTCGAGCGCGGGGTCCCCCGCCTCCTTCGGCAGCGGTTCCCCGGCCCCCGAGGCCGCGCGGCTCCGTCAGGGAGGCAACGGGACCAGAACACAACGCAGATCAGGCAAAGGACCCGATATGCCTCCGAAGAAGAAACTGGCCGCACTCGTCAAGGTGCAGCTCCCCGCCGGTCAGGCCACCCCGGCGCCGCCCGTCGGTACCGCGCTCGGTCCGCACGGCGTCAACATCATGGACTTCTGCAAGCAGTACAACGCTGCCACGGAGTCCCAGCGCGGCAACGTCATCCCCGTCGAGATCTCCATCTACGAGGACCGTTCCTTCAGCTTCGTCACCAAGACGCCTCCGGCGCCGAAGCTGATCCTGAAGGCCGCCGGCCTGGACAAGGCCGCCACCGACCCGGGTCGCAGCACCGCCGGTTCCATCACCGCCGAGCAGGTCCGCGAGATCGCGCAGACCAAGCTGCCCGACCTCAACACCGAGGACATCGAGGCCGCCGCCAAGATCGTCGCCGGTACCGCCCGCTCGATGGGCATCGAGGTCAAGTAGCCCCCCGCACGGTGGCGCCGGTCCGCGGAGACCGGAGCGACCGGGGACGCTCGACGTTCAAGAACCACCGTGGCAGGGCCAGGCGCTGGCCCGGTGACCACACGTTCCACAGGAGAACAGAGTGAAGCGCAGCAAGAACCACCGCAAAGCCAGCCAGCAGGTGGACCGTGACAAGCTCTACGGCCCCGCCGAGGCCGTGAAGCTCGCCAAGGAGACCTCCACCGTCAAGTTCGACGCGACCGTCGAGGTCGCCCTGCGCCTGGGCGTCGACCCGCGCAAGGCCGACCAGATGGTCCGCGGCACCGTGAACCTGCCGAACGGCACCGGCAAGACCGCTCGGGTCCTGGTCTTCGCGACCGGTGAGCGTGCCGAGCAGGCTCTCGCGGCTGGCGCCGACATCATCGGCGACGACGAGATGATCGAGAAGGTCTCGAAGGGCTTCACCGACTTCGACGCCGTCGTCGCCACCCCGGACCTCATGGGCAAGGTCGGCCGCCTCGGCCGCGTGCTCGGTCCGCGCGGCCTGATGCCGAACCCGAAGACCGGCACCGTCACGCCCGACGTCGCCAAGGCCGTCACCGACATCAAGGGCGGCAAGATCGAGTTCCGCGTGGACCGCCACGGGAACCTGCACTTCATCATCGGCAAGGCCTCCTTCGACGACCAGAAGCTCCTGGAGAACTACCAGGCCGCGATCGACGAGGTGAACCGCCTCAAGCCGTCCGCCGCCAAGGGCCGCTACATCAAGAAGGCCGTGGTCTCCACGTCCATGGGCCCGAGCATCCCGCTCGACGTCTAGCCTTCGCGGCTGCCCTGCGCAGACGAGAGCGGCCCCCGCAGTCCGAGAGGACGGCGGGGGCCGCTCCGCTTCACCGGGCCCGTCCGGTCTGGGGAGGCCTCTCAGATCTCGGTGATCTCGTCCTCATCCGGGATCTCGAAGGAGGTCTCGCCTACGGCGGAGAACTCCATCGAAACCTCGGAACCAGCGCCGGAGAACTCCACACGCATCGGGAAACCGGCGTCGTCGATCCAGAGCACCGCGTCCATGCCCTCGGGCACCGGGCGGCCGAGCAGACCGTCCAGTACCGCGGCCTGGTCTTCCCGCAGGGCCGCGATCCGTTCAGAGGACATCGTGCCCTCGATCACGGTGGTGTCGACCCCGTCGACCTGCTCTTCGCCCACCGCCTCGGCCTGTTCCATACCGCTGAAGGCGCTGACCAGGTCGGAGAGGCCGACCAGTTCGAAGTCCAGGGCCGACTCCGTGCGAGTGGTCCTCGTGCTGTAGACCCAAGGAGTCTCGGTGCCGTACAGACCGTGCGGGTCGCTCAAAAGGAGTTCCCCGCCATTGTGGGAGATGTACTCACTGGTGCTGAGGTCCTCGGCGGTGACGCCCTCGGGGAGCGCGCCCGCCGCTGAGAACATGGTGGCCATCAGTTCGCCCGCGTAGGGCATCACCGAGACGCAGCGGAAGGCTTCGGGGTCGTCCATGACCTCGTAGGTCTGGGAATGGACAGGTCTCCCTGTTCTATTCCGAGGGCTTCGGCCTCCACCGAAAGGGTGTAGTTGGTCACGGTCTCGACGGCGTCGCCGAGTCCGCCCAGCAGAGCCGGGACGTCGGCGGGGGCGGGGCTCTCCTACACCGGATCGGAGGCGGCCTCCTCGACGGGTTCGTCGCCGCAGGCGGTGAGGGACAGTGCGAGGGTGCCGGCGGAGATCAGGACCGGCATACGGGTCTTCACGGGGGTGTCGCCTTCTTCTTTCGCGCGGGGGACACGGGCACGACTGGGAGCGGGGGTGCCCGGTAGCGTCATGCTGCCACGTCGGAGGGACGTTCCGGTCCCTGCCGGCTCCTCCGCGCGGACACCGATTCGACGTCGGCCGTGTCCAGGCGGTCCCGTGCCGGCGGGGGAGTGAGTGCGATCACGGTTCCGACTCCCCGGTGCGGAACGGGGGCTCCCGCGTGTGCGGTACGATGGGTTCTTGCCGAAGACCGCTGGTCGTCACCCGAACGGGTGACCTAAGGGCCCATCCGCGATGGGCGCCCGCGCAGGTGTCACAAGAGCTTCCCGTTCCACGCCGTGCTCCGCGCGGCCGCCGGAACGCGGTCATGCCCCGTGCGCCTCGCGCCCGGGGCTTTTTCTCGTGCTGACGCCGATCGCCCGGGTCCTTGGAGTCAACCAGCGTTCAATGTTGGAAGGAGTCCCATGGCGAGGCCGGACAAGGCAGCCGCGGTCGCCGAACTCACGGGCGAGTTCCGTGAGTCGAACGGCGCCGTGCTGACCGAATACCGGGGGCTCACTGTCGCGCAGATCACTGAACTGCGTCGCAGCCTCGGCCAGAGCGCGCGTTTTCGCATCGTCAAGAACACGCTGACCAAGATCGCGGTCACGGAGGCCGGTGTCGACGAGCAGGTCAAGGACCTGCTCGAGGGCCCGTCCGCCATCGCCTTCGTCCACGGTGACGTGGTCGAGGCCGCCAAGGGTCTGCGTGACTTCGCGAAGGCGAACTCGCCCCTGGTGATCAAGGGCGGTGTCATCGACGGCAAGTCGATGAGCGCCGACGACATCACCAAGCTGGCCGATCTGGAGTCCCGCGAGGTCATCCTCGCGAAGCTGGCGGGTGCGCTCAAGGCCAAGCAGGGCCAGGCCGCCGCCGTCTTCCAGGCGCTGCCCTCCAAGACTGTGCGTCTCGCGCAGGCCCTGGCGGACAAGCGCTCCCAGGAAGCCGCCTGACCTTTTTGAACCCCGCCGGGCGCCGAGGGCGCTCGGACACTGACTCGCACGCGGGCCCGACAGGACCGCGTGTCCGCAGAGAAAGAGAGATCGCACCATGGCGAAGCTCAGCAACGAGGACCTGCTTGCCGCGTTCGAGGAGATGACCCTTCTCGAGCTGGCCGACTTCGTGAAGCTCTTCGAGGACAAGTTCGACGTCACCGCCGCCGCTCCGGCCGCCGTGGCCGTCGCCGCCCAGGGTGGCGGTGGCGAGGCTGCCGAGGCCGAGGAGAAGGACGAGTTCGACGTCATCCTCGAGGGCGCTGGCGACAAGAAGATCCAGGTCATCAAGGAGGTCCGCGGCCTCACGAGCCTGGGTCTCAAGGAGGCCAAGGACCTGGTCGACAACGCTCCCAAGCCGCTGATGGAGGGCGTCAACAAGGAGACCGCCGAGAAGGCCAAGGCCGCTCTCGAGGGCGCTGGCGCCTCCGTCACCCTCAAGTAGTCCCGCGCGGGCCGCTGAGCGCCCGCTGGCCTGCTTCCGGCGGCCGTCCCTCCTTCCGGGGAGGGGCGGCCGCCTTCGTGCGTCCTGGAACCCCTCACCGCTTCCCGGCGGCCCTCCCGTCCGGTCCGAACTCCTTCGCCCCCGGGCCGCGGCCGCCGGGAAGCGGTGAGGGGTTCCAGGA
>NZ_LEKI01000112.1:0-20076 GCF_001029525.1 Nocardiopsis sp. RV163
TTCGGCCGCCGGGCGGTCGGCGGACACGCCCCGCGGGGCGGTCGCGCCGGGCGCCAGGACCTCGTCGCGCCGGAACTCCCTCGTGGTCTCGTCGTCGGGGGAGAACGCGCGGGTGGCATCGTCGGCGGAGAACGCGCTGGCGCCCTCGGCGCCGGAGGAGGCCGGGACGTGGGCCTCCCGGGAGAAGACCTGGGTGGCCTCGTCGTCGGACGAGGGGGCGGTGGTCGGGTCGTTCCACGGCTCGTCGCCGCGGCCGTCGTTCGCCGTTCGCACCGGCTCACCTCCGCGCATTCTCTGGTCGGGGGGGCGTGTCACCCCCACTGGGACGGCCTCCGCCCACCGCTGGTTCTGAGCGGTTCGGCCCGTGAGAGGACCGTGGCGGAGGGTGGTGTCAGCGCACCCCGTAGGCGGTTTCGCGGACACGGGGAGGCGGGCGGGGAAGTGGTGGCCCGGCTGGCGGCCAGAATACATCACGAACAGATCACAGCGCATTCCCGCGCGTGCGGCTGACCGGGACGAGTCTAGGGCGTCGGGGAGGTGCCGTTCCCCCTCCGGGCAGGGGCTTCCGGCGCCTCGGCGCGGTGGAGGAGAAGCGGGTGCGGCGGTCCTCCGGGACCGCCGCACCCGCGTGCGTCCCCGGCTCGGTCAGTGCGCGGTGCGTCCGGCGGCCCGACCCGCCTCCAGGCGGGCGACGGGTACCCGGAACGGGGAGCAGGAGACGTAGTCCAGGCCCACGCGGTGGAAGAAGTGCACCGAGGCGGGGTCGCCGCCGTGCTCGCCGCACACCCCGAGCTTGATGCCCGGACGGGCGGCGCGCCCCTCCTCCGCCGCGATGCGCACGAGGCGGCCCACGCCGTCCACGTCCAGGGACTCGAACGGCGAGACACCGAACACGCCCTTCTCCAGGTAGGCGGAGAAGAAGGACGCCTCCACGTCGTCGCGCGAGAAGCCCCAGACCGTCTGGGTGAGGTCGTTGGTGCCGAAGGAGAAGAACTCAGCGTTCTCGGCGATCTGCCCGGCGGTCAGCGCGGCGCGGGGCAGCTCGATCATCGTGCCGACGGGGAAGTCGAGTTCGACTCCGCTCTCCCGTCCCACCTCGCGCAGTACACGCAGCGCGTCCTCGCGGATGATCTCCAGTTCCTGCACCGTGCCCACCAGCGGGATCATGATCTCGGGGCGGGGGCGCCCGCCCGCCGCGATCCGGTCGACGGCGGCCTGGGCGATGGCCCGCACCTGCATGGTGAACAGCCCCGGCACCACCAGGCCCAGGCGCACGCCGCGCAGGCCCAGCATCGGGTTCTGCTCGTGCAGCTTGTGCACCGCCTGGAGCAGCCGCAGGTCGTTCTCGTGGCTCTCCCCGCGCGCCTCGGCGACGGCCACGCGCACCGAAAGCTCGGTGATGTCGGGCAGGAACTCGTGCAGCGGCGGGTCCAGCAGGCGCACGGTCACCGGCAGGCCGTCCATGGCCTCCAGGATGCCGCCGAAGTCCTCGCGCTGGAACGGCAGCAGCGCGTCGAGGGCCTGTTCCTGCTCCTCCCCGGTGTCGGCGAGGATGAGCCGCTCCACGAGCTGGCGGCGGTCGCCGAGGAACATGTGCTCGGTCCGGCACAGGCCGATCCCCTGCGCACCCATGCGGCGGGCCCGGGCGGCGTCCTCGGCGGTGTCGGCGTTGGCGCGCACGCGCATGCGGCGGGCGGCGTCCACGTAGTGCATGAGGCGGTCAACCGAGCGCACGAGGTCGTCGGCCTCGTCCGAGGCGGGGTCGATCTCGCCCTCGAAGTAGCGCACTACGGGCGAGTCCACCACGGGGACCTCGCCGAGGAGGACCTCGCCGCTGGTGCCGTCGATGGAGATGACGTCGCCCTCCTCGACCACCTCGCCGCCGGGCGCGGTCATGCGCCGGTTCTTGGTGTCGATGTCGAGCTCCTCCGCGCCGCACACGCAGGTCTTGCCCATGCCGCGGGCGACCACGGCGGCGTGCGAGGTCTTGCCGCCGCGGCTGGTGAGGATGCCCTCGGCGGCGATCATGCCCTCCAAGTCGTCGGGGTTGGTCTCGCGGCGGCACAGGATGACCCTCTCGCCGCTGCGGGACCACTTGACGGCGGTGTAGGAGTCGAAGACGGCCTTGCCGACGGCGGCGCCGGGTGAGGCGTTCATGCCGCGGCCGAGGCGGTGGGCGTCCGCTCCGCAGAGCGCCTCCTCGTCGAAGCGGGGGAACATCAGCTGGGCGAGCTGGTCGCCGGTGACCCGCTGGACCGCTTCGTCCAGGGTGATCACGCCCTGGTCCACGAGCTGGTCGGCGATGCGGAACGCGGCGGCGGCCGTGCGCTTGCCCACCCGGGTCTGGAGCATCCACAGCCTGCCGCGCTCGATGGTGAACTCGATGTCGCACAGGTCGCGGTAGTGGTTCTCCAGGGTGTCCATGATGCCCATCAGCTCCCCGTAGCTGGGGGCGTCGATCCGCTCCAGGTCGGCGAGGGGGACGGTGTTGCGGATCCCGGCCACCACGTCCTCGCCCTGGGCGTTCTGGAGGTAGTCGCCGTAGACGCCGGGCTGGCCGGTGGCCGGGTCGCGGGTGAAGGCGACGCCGGTGCCCGAGTCCATGCCGAGGTTGCCGAAGACCATGGCGCAGACGTTGACGGCCGTGCCGAGGTCTGCGGGAATGCGCTCCTGGCGGCGGTAGAGGACGGCGCGGGGGGCGTTCCAGGAGTCGAAGACCGCCCGGACCGCGAGCACCATCTGTTCGCGGGGGTCGCTCGGGAAGGGGCCGCCGGTCCGCTCGCGCACGACCTCCTTGAAGCGGTCCACGAGCATGCGCAGGTCGGCGGCGTCCAGGTCCAGGTCGCTGGTGACGCCCTTGGCGGCCTTGACCTCCTCGATGGCGTCCTCGAAGAGCTCGCCGTCGATGCCCTGCACGGTCTTGCCGAACATCTGGATCAGGCGCCGGTAGGAGTCCCAGGCGAAGCGCTCGTCGCCGCCCCGGACGGCCAGGCCCGCGACGGACTCGTCGTTGAGGCCGATGTTGAGGACGGTCTCCATCATGCCGGGCATGGAGAACCTGGCACCCGAGCGCACGCTCACCAGGAGCGGGTCGTCGGCCTGGCCCAGGCGACGCCCCATGGCCTTCTCCAGCTCCTGGAGGTTGGCCTCGATCTCGGCGTCGAGTCCGGCGGGCATGCTGCCGTGGGAGAGGTAGTGGCGGCACGCCTCGGTCGTGACGGTGAACCCGGGGGGAACGGGCAGGCCGAGGTTGGTCATCTCGGCGAGGTTGGCCCCCTTGCCGCCGAGGAGCTCCTTCAGGTCCTTGTTGCCCTCGGTGAACGTGTAGACGTACTTGGCCACGGGGGTGCTCCCTCGCTTCTCGACGGCGCAGCGCTGGGTCGGCGCCTGCGCCCGGATGGGCGCGACTCTATCCACACTCCGCATCATCACTCGCCCATGAACTCCCTATTTTCGACATATTCCCAGTTCAGGGCTATTAAAGAGGTCTATACCAATGGTTCAGCAAAAAAGAAGCCGCCGAACAGCCCGATCCGGCGAACGGAGCCGCCGACGAAGACGAACCCGCATTTCACGGAGTTGGCGATGCGACCCGAAGCCCCGCAACCCCCGCAAACTCCACCCCGGGAGCACACACGACCAATCCTGCGTCACACCCGCCACGGGAGAATGCCTGTGCCGCGAAACACAGGAATACCCATCAGTAACCTACGGAGCCGTAGGTTAGGCTTCGGTTGGGCCCGCAGCGGGGCGGACCGCGGGATGGAGGAGTGCAGCGTGTCGGAGGAACAGGCGCGGGCTACCGGGCGCACGGAGACCGACCGGAAGGACCGCGGAGCCCCGCGCGAAAACGGACGCGAACCGGGGCCCGGTACGCCCTCGGACGCCTCCGTGCCCGAGAGGGCCGCGGCGGCTGCCGAGGAGCTGCTGGAGGCGGTCAAACCGCGGCTGCGCGGCTGGCTGCACCTGGGGACGGCTCCGCTCGCCCTGGCGGCGGGCATCGTCCTGGTGTCCCTGTCCCCCACCGTGCCCGCCATGATCGCCAGCGCCGTGTACGCGCTCAGCGCGGTGATGCTCTTCGCCACCTCGGCGGTCTACCACGTGGGGCGCTGGTCGCCGCGCGCGCAGAAGGTGCTGCGCCGCATGGACCACTCCAACATCTACCTGATCATCGCGGGAACCTACACGCCGTTCGTGCTGCTCGTGCTCGAAGGCGCGCTGCGCACCGCCATGCTCGCGCTGATCTGGGGCGGGGCGATCGCCGGGGTCGGCTTCAAGATGCTGTGGCTCAACGCGCCGCGCTGGCTGTCCACCGCGCTGTACCTGGCCATCGGCTGGGTGGCGGTGCTGTTCATCCCCCAGTTGATCGGCGGCACCCACCCGGCGACGTGGATCCTCATCCTGGTGGGCGGGGTGCTCTACAGCGTCGGCGCGGTGGTCTACGGGCTCAAGTGGCCCGACCCGGCGCCGCGCTGGTTCGGCTTCCACGAGATCTTCCATTCGCTGACCATCGCGGCGTTCGTCTGCCACTATGTCGCGGTGTCCTTCGTGGTCTACACCACGGGCTGAAGGAACGGGCACCGCGACCGGGGGCGCCGTTCGCGGTCCGCACGGCGGATCGAAGGACAGGCCGCGCCCCCGCGTTGTTCCGGGCCCCTTCCGGGAGGAAGCCGGATCAGCGCGGGGGCGCGGCCGCCGCCCGGTTCAGGCGAAGCCGAACACCGGCGGGAACACCACCACGACCAGAGCCGCCCAGAACGCGTAGACCGGCAGGTAGGCCGTCTGCCACCGTTCGATCGCGGCGAACGGGCGGGCGCCCCGCACGAAACCCGCCATCAGCCGCGCCGACCACGCCAGGTGCACCAGCAGCACGAGGTTGAGGCCGAGCGCGGCGGTCTTGTTGGCGGTGAACCCGAACTCGGCGATGCGGGTCAGCATCGCCGTCAGCGCGACGGCGTCCACCGCGAGCGCCGCCCCGACCAGCGCGAGCTGGAGCCAGTCGAACACGCCCGGCGGGGACAGCGGGGCGCGGGCGGAGACCGAGTACAGCAGCAGGAACAGGACCAGCACCAGAACGGCGTCCATGATGATGAGCAGTTCGCGGTCCACCGTGGTCAGCGGACCGTTCACCAGGAGCGCCACCAGGTCCGCGAGCAGCATCAGGAGCGCCAGCGGCGTGAAGACCCGGGTGAGGACGGGCGCGATGTTCTCCACCACGCTCTTCTTGGCCTCCACCAGCCACGCGGCCACCAGGAGCGCGCCGGGCACACCGAACGGCAGCAGCCAGTCCTCCATGAACGGTTCCAGGTCGACCTCCACCAGGGAGAGCACCCCGAAGGTGAGGCCGACCAGGACCGCGGAACCCAGCACGATCAGCGCCAGGTACATCACCAGTTCGCCCATGAACCGCACGAAGTCCATGCGCCGGTCGTGGGAGCGCCAGTGCCCGCCCGTGTGCAGGACGCCCACGAGCAGCCACAGCAGGACCGGAGCGTGCGTGAACGCGAGCACGGCGGTCATGCCGGGGCCCGCGAGCGGCCCGTGGGCCGCCTCGAACGGGTAGAGGTTCACGGCCAGGGCCGGTACCGCCGCGACGGCGGCCAGCGCCGCGCACACACGCCGCGAGGCCCGCCGCTTCCAGGCGAACCACCCCGCCAGGAACGGGAGCACCACGAAGGCGACGTTGCGCAACTGCGCGAACTCGTCGTCGACCGCTGTGAACAGGAGCTTGACCGCCAGTCCCGCGCCGAGCGCGAACGCGAGCACCGCGCCGAGATCGCGCCAGCGCGCGAGTCCGTCCGCCCCGTCCCCGGCCTCGGGGACGAGGACCAGCTGTTTCCAGAGCCGGTGGGAGTGCTCGCGCGCGAACTCCCGCGAAACCTCGTCCAGGTTGCCCATGCGCCGGACCGCGACGAGGAAGGCCTCCTCGTCGTCCAGGCCGCTCGCCCCCAGGTCGGCGATCTGCTCGCGCAGATGGTCCTCCATCTCCTCGACTTCGGAGGGGGAGATTGTCCGGCGGCGGCGCACGAAGCCGCGCCACTGGCCGATCTGCTCCTCCAGGACCTCACCGCGTGCGGTCCCGCTCATCAGGCGATCCCCCCTGCGGCGGCGTCCCCGAGGACCGGGGGCCGCGACGCGGCCTGCCACACCTGTTGGAGGGCGTCGGCGACGACCCCCCACTGCTTCTGCCGCTCGGCCAGCGTCTCCAGCCCGGCCTCCGTGATCGCGTAGTGCTTGCGGCGCCGCCCCGTCTCGGACGCGCCCCAGGACGCCCGGACGTAGCCGTTGCGCTCCAGGCGGTGCAGCAGGGGATAGAGCATGCCGTCGGTCCACTGCATCCGACCGCCGGAGAGCTCCTTGACGCGTTTGACGATGGCGTATCCGTAGGACTCGCCCTCGGCCAGGATGCCCAGGACGAGCGGTGTGGCCGACGCCGCGACCAGGTCCTTGTCGATGTGCACGCGCACTTCCTATGCCTAGTTCTGCTAGGGGCCATTACCCTAGCAGAACTAGGCATAGAAGAACGAGGTATCGATTTCGGCCTCCGCCGGTGTCACGATTCGCTCACGCGACAGGACAAGGCACACCAAACGACCGCGTAACGCGCACCCCCTACCGCTAGGTTGAGAACCGGATCCCGCGGCCGTGTGCGGCCCGGGGCCGAAGAGGCGGCCGGAAACCACTCCCCCCGGGTCCGGCCGTCTCGCCGTGCCCTCAGCCCCGGTCCCGCCCCTCAGGCGGTCGGCGGAAGGCCCGGCAGGCCGTCGACGCTGGCGGAGTTGCGGGTGAGCCGATAGTCATCGAAGTACGTCGGGTCACGGCGCTCGTGGTGGCGGTCCAGCAGGTCCCGGTCGCCTCGCAGGTCCATCAGGGGCACGGAGAACCCGCAGGAGTCGGAGACGCGCCGGACGTCGACCACGATGACCGCGCGCTGGCCCAGGGTGCGGTCCTTGGGGAAGCGGGCGCGCAGCTCGTCGAACCCCGGTTCCTCGGGGAGCACGGCCCGGCCGGTGCCGTGGAGGCGGACGATGTTCGGCGGTCCGTCGAAGGCGCAGAACATCAGCACGATCCGGCCGTTCTCCCGCAGATGGGCGACGGTCTCGACACCGGAACCGGTGTAGTCGAGGTAGGCCACCCGGTGCTCACCGAGCACGGCGAACGTCCCGCGCATCCCCTTGGGTGAGACGTTGACGTGCCCGTCCCCGGCGAGCGGTGCGGTCCCGACGAAGAAGACCGGTTGGGCGAGGAGGAAGCGCGCGAGCCGGTCATCGATGGAGTCGTGGATCTTTCCCATGGCGGCAAGCTTTCCACACGACCGGTTCCGCGCTCCGGCCCGCCCCGGCCGCGGGGTCCGGGCCCCGCGAAAGCACGGGGGCCGCCCGCCCCGGTCGGGGACGGACGGCCCTGGCCGTTCCGGTGGCTAGCAGCCGGGCAGGCGCTCGAACAGGTAGGTCTCCACGCGGTCCAGGGACACGCGCTCCTGGGACATGGTGTCGCGCTCGCGCACGGTCACCGCGTCGTCCTCCAGGGTGTCGAAGTCCACCGTCACGCAGAACGGAGTGCCGATCTCGTCCTGGCGCCGGTAGCGGCGGCCGATCGCCCCGGCGTCGTCGAACTCCACGTTCCAGCGCTTGCGCAGCCTGGCGGCCAGGTCGCGGGCCTTGGGCGAGAGGTCGGCGTTGCGCGACAGCGGCAGCACCGCGGCCTTGACCGGGGCCAGGCGCGGGTCCAGGCGCATGACCGCGCGCTTCTCCAGCTTGCCCTTGGCGTTGGGCGCCTCGTCCACGTTGTAGGCGTCCAGCATGAACGTGAGCACCGCCCGGTCGACACCGGCGGCGGGCTCGATGACGTAGGGGATGTAGCGCTCGTTGCTCTCCTGGTCGAAGTAGGACAGGTCGACGCCCGAGGCCTCGGCGTGGGTCCGCAGGTCGTAGTCGGTGCGGTTGGCGATGCCCTCCAGCTCGCCCCACTCCGAGCCCTGGAAGTTGAAGCGGTACTCGATGTCGACGGTGCGCTTGGAGTAGTGGGACAGCTTCTCCTGCGGGTGCTCGTACAGGCGCAGGTTGTCCTTGGCGATGCCCAGGTCGACGTACCACTGGTGGCGGACGTCGATCCAGTGCTGGTGCCACTCCTCGTCGCTGCCGGGCTTGACGAAGAACTCCATCTCCATCTGCTCGAACTCGCGGGTCCGGAAGATGAAGTTGCCCGGGGTGATCTCGTTGCGGAACGACTTGCCGATCTGGCCGATGCCGAAGGGCACCTTGCGGCGCGCGCTCTGCTCGACGTTCTTGTAGTTGATGAAGATGCCCTGGGCGGTCTCCGGGCGCAGGTAGGCCAGGCCCTTCTCGTCCTGGACCGGGCCCAGGTAGGTGCGCAGCAGGCCGTTGAACATGCGCGGCTCGGTGAAGGAGTCCTTGGCGCCGCAGTTGGGGCAGGCGATGGCGGCCAGGCCCTCGGCGGGCTCGCGGCCGTGCTTCTCCTCGTATGCCTCGACGAGGTGGTCCGCCCGGAAGCGCTTGTGGCAGGACTGGCACTCGGTGAGCGGGTCGACGAAGGCCGTCACGTGGCCGGAGGCCTCCCAGACCTCGCGGGCCAGGATGACGCTGGAGTCCAGGCCGACGATGTCATCGCGCTCCTGCACCATGGAGCGCCACCACTGGCGCTTGACGTTGTTCTTGAGCTCGACGCCGAGGGGGCCGTAGTCCCAGGCGGCGCGCAGACCCCCGTAGATCTCGCTGGAGGGGTAGACCAGACCTCGGCGCTTGGCGAGGTTGACCAGTGCGTCCATTGCCTCTGACTTGGCGGCCATGGGGAACTCTCCATCCGGCTGGGTGTCGGTGGATCGCGTGCGCGATACATCGGTTGGTGTGGAAACGCGGCGCCGCCGAAACCAGGGAGCGGCAACAGCGACGACCGCGTCCGTCCAGGCTAGAGCACCGGGGGGTGCGGCCACGCACGTTTTACGGGCACGGCGGCCTCCGTCGGAGGTGCGCGGACCGGCGCCGCAGGAGCCGAAACCGTCCCCGGGCGCGCGGAAACCGGCCGGAGGGCTCAGGCCGGGGCCTCACCCCCGGTCACGAGTTCGAACGCGGTGGGTTCGTCGATGGCGCGGGAGAGCAGCGGCACGGCGTTGACCTTGACGTCGAAGTCGGACAGGGCCCTGCGGTAGAAGCCGGCGCCGTCCCACTCGGTGACCACGGTCCACAGGCGGGGGTCGTCCGCGGCGCGGCCCACCCGGTGGCCGCGGAAGCCGGGTCGGCGGGAGAGCACCTCGATCGCGGCGGCGGCGTCGTTCTGGAAGGCCGCGGTGTCGGCCTCGGGCACGGAGTAGCGGGTGATGACGATCACGGTCCCATTGTGGCCCACCCGGGAGGCCGCCGGACGGTCGTCCACAGGCGCGGGTCCCGCTCCGGGCGGCCCTCCCTCCCGGGGCGCGGAACCCGGAGGAGCCCGAAGGCCCCCGGGGCGCGGCCCCGGAGGCCGTGCCGTCGTCACCGGAGGCGCGAGCCCCCGTCCCGAGGGACGCGGGCCCCCGGGACGCGGGTTCCGGATCACCCCCGGCCGAAGACCCGGTCAACGACGCGGGCCGCGGCGCGGCCGTCGTCGAGGGGGCAGAAGCGCTCCACGAACGAGCGGTAGGCGTCCCCGCTGCGCCGGGCCACCTCGTCGATGTCCAGCAGGGCCTCGACGACCTGGTCGGACTCGGTCAGCAGCGGGCCCGGCGCGGTCTCCTCGAAGTCGAAGTAGAACCCGCGCAGGTTGTCCCGGTAGCTCTCCAGGTCGTAGGTGAAGAAGAGCATCGGCCGCCCGGTGTTGGCGAAGTCGAACATCATCGACGAGTAGTCCGTCACGAGCACGTCGGTGATGAGGAAGAGCTCCATGATCTCCGGGTAGAGGGACACGTCGTGGACGAAGTCCCTGCCCACGATCGGCACGCTGTCCACCACGCGCGGGTGCCTGCGAACCAGCAGCACGTGGTCGTCGCCGAGCTTGTCGTACATCCGGCGCAGGTCCAGGTGCAGGTCCAGCTTGTGCCTGCCGCGCGTGTAGTACTTGTCGTCGCGCCAGGTCGGCGCGTACAGCACCACCTTCCTGCCCTCGGGCAGGCCGAGCCTTCGCCGGGTGCGCTCGGCGACGGCCTCGCGGTCGGGGGCGAAGAAGACGTCGTTGCGCGGGTAGCCGGTCTCCAGCACCTCGCCCTCGAACCGGAAGGCGCTGCGCAGGATCGGGGTCGCCCACGGGCTCGGCGAGACCAGGTAGTCCCACTGCGCGGTCTCCCAGGCGAGCTTGTCGAAGTAGTCGCGCGACTTGCCGCGGATGTTCTCGACGTCGAAGCCGATCCGCTTGAGCATCGAGCCGTGCCAGGTCTGCACGACCACTTGGTCGGGGTGGCGGTGGAACCACGGGGGCTGGCGGGAGTTGGTGACCAGGTAGCGGGTGCGGGCCAGCGCCTCGTAGTACTCCCGTCCCCGGTGCCGCACGGCGGTCAGGTCGTCGGGCAGGCGCACCTGGCCGTCGGCGACCAGCCACGACATCGGGTACCGCTCCCAGCGCGCCCTCCCCCGCAGCTCCGCGTAGACGCTCTGCGGGCTGTCGGAGTACTGGCGGCCGGTGTAGCTGTCGAAGAGCACGCCCTCGGCGACGGGCTCGCGGCGACGGGCCGAGTAGTGGCGCTCGCGCAGCTCGCGCTGGGCGAAGGCGCCGCGCTCGGCGGGGCGCAGGTCGCTGCCCACCTGGAGCACGGGCGCACCGCGGCCCTGGCAGGACAGGGTGTAGGAGCGCTCGCCGGTCTGCATCTCCAGCGGCAGGTCGGGGATGAGCGCGTCGGAGAACTCCACGCCCACGTCCTTCGCGGCGGCGCCGTCCAAGGCGGCGTCGCCGACCCGGCCCCACAACTGGTAGGCGCCAGCGGGCAGGGACAGCTCGCCGGACAGGGTGGGGACGTCGGCGGGGGCGAAGCGGGCCGTGAAGCGGCTGCCGGAGCGCTCCACCCGCAGCGGGTGCTCCTCGTCGCGGCCGCGCGCCCGGGCGACCAGCTCCAGGCCGGCGTCGGCGGAGAACTCCCCCTCCAGCATCAGGGCGCGACCCTGCCAGCGGGCTCGGTCGACCACGGGCCGGGCGTGCCCCGCGCGCAGCTTGAGGTGACCGGTCGCGGTGCGCAGGACGGCCAGCTCCCGGTGGCCGTCCTCGGCCGCGTAGGCGGCGGTGTCCGTCTCGTCGGGCAGGATCAGGGCGACGGCCCGCCCGTCCGGGGTCACCAGGTGGACGTCCCACTCCTCCTGGCGGATCACGCCGCCGCACTCGGTGACGCCGCGGTCGAAGAGCTCGCCGGCTCGCACGCGGGCGGTGACGCGGCCGCCGTGGACGGTGGCCGGGTAGGTGAGCGCGGCGGTGCCGGGGCGGCGGGTCAGGCGCAGCCCGGTGGCCTCGGCCGCGGGTGCGGACACCAGTTCTCCCTCCAGCTCCAGCACACCGGTGCGGGCGTCGAAGCGGTGCTCGGCCACGCGCGCGCGGGCCGGTTCGACGCTGATCAGAAGGTGGCGGTCCTTGCTCCAGTGCGGGCGCACCCACACGTCCCCCTCCACGCGGTGGTAGCCCGGGCGCTCGGGCGGGCCGGGGACGGGGTTGGCGACGATCCTGCGGCGGGTGATCCCGCGGTTGAGGACGACCAGCTCAAGTTTCCAGTCGCCGGGCTCCCATCCGCCGGAGGAGCGCAGCTTGCGGGGGTCGACGATGACGGTGAAGCCCCCGTGGTCGTGGCGGGCGGCGTCGATGACGTCGGGGAGGCGGTACTCGGCGGCGAGCCGCACACGCACGGGCACGCGGACGCGGCGGCGGGTGGAGGTGTTGACCGCGAAGGCCGCCAGGTGCTGCTGCCAGCGTCTGCGGGCGCGCAGGTGGCGGATGCCGACGCGGCCGCTGACGTGCAGGCGCCCGTTCGACCAGCGGACGTCCTCGGTCTTCTGGCGGACCCGGATGTCCTCGCCGAGCCGGTACACCTCGCGCGGCACCGCCCGGTCGGGGTCCTGAGACTCGAAGAAGGGGTAGCGGACGTAGTAGCCCAGGCCGCGCCGCACGACGGTGGCCTTCTTGATCTCGACGCTCTTGGCGAAGGTCGCGACCTCCAGGACGTCGGCCGTGCGCCGTCTGCGCACCAGGTGGTACAGGAGGCGGTCGAGCACGTTGAGGCCGCGCAGGAGGCGCGCGGGCACGTGGTCGAGGTAGGCGTTGAGCAGTTCGACGGCGGCCTCGCGGGCCTCCTCGTCGGCGTCGTCCAAGCGCAGCAGGAGCTGGTGCAGCTCGCCGCCGAGCAGGGTGCGGTCCCACAGTTCCCGGTCGGCGCTGACGAGGCCGGCGGCGAGGTCGCCCATGGCGGTGAGGCGCCGGGTGAGCGCGGCCTTGTCCAGGGGCGGGCGGGCGGCCTCGCGCCGGCGCATGAGCAGGACGGGGCCGGGCAGGGTGTCCACGGTCTCCGCGGACAGGACGGCCCGGCGCAGGCCCAGGTCCGCGTCCTCGGGGTCCAGGGAGTGGTCGGTCAGGGAGTTCCAGAACTCCCGGCGCCAGAGCTTGTTGCCCAGGGTGGCGTCGGCGGCGAGTCCGGGAACGGCTCGGGGGTCCTCGGCCATGCGGTGCCTGCCGCAGTACCTGCGGTGCGCCTTGGAGGGGGAGGCGCCCAGTTCGTCGAACCTGTACACGTTGCCGACGACCAGGTCCGAGCGGGTGTCGCCCGCGCTGCGCAGGAGGTAGGCCAGGGCGTAGCCGGTGAGGGCGTCGGAGCCCTCCAGGAAGAGCAGGTGGGTGCCGTGCGCGGCGGCGAACGCGGCGGCCAGGGCGAGCGCGTCCTCGCGGGCGGGTTCGACGGCCTCGTCCCCCTGCTCGTTCTCCTCCCCGTGGGCGTCGGCCCCGGCGCCCTCTGCGGCGTCGTCGTGGCCTCCGTCGTCGGCGTCGGTTCTCTCGGACTCGTCCGCGGTCCCGGCGCCTCCGGCGCGGAGGCGGTCGCCGTCGCGCACGGGGACCAGGACCACCTGGGCGTCCGCCCGGGTCCCGCCGGTCCCGCCGTCGTCGCGTTGGCGGGCCAGGGAGTCGAGGCAGTGCTGCAGGTGGGGCTCGGTGACGTCGAACGTCACGATGACAGTGGCTTCGGGCACGGAAGTTGACACCCTCCGGAGGGTTCGACGGGCCGCGCGGGCGACTGGGCGCGCTGACCGCGTACATCAGACGACTGACGACTACGAGTGTAGATTTTGTGACTCAGGGTCAACACGGTACCGATGGCTGTACGCCACGCGGAAGACGGGAGGGGGTGCTCGGCGCAGCAGCGCCCGCGCCCGGCGGCGGACCGGGGTCCTGCACTAGGGTTCAGGACACAAGTATCACAGGCCCGGCGGCCCGCCGCCCACCCCTTTCGGGATGGGCGCGCCCCCGCGAGGGCCTGTCCGGCGGCGGCACGGACCAGAAGCGGACACGGACAGCATGGCCCCTCCCGAACACGGTGACGAGAAGCGGCGTCCAGACCAGGACCGGCCCCGGCGCGAGGGGGACTCCCCCCGCGCGAGGAGGGCGGGCGGACTGCGCAGGGCGGTGGAGGAGCGCAGCGCGGTGCCCCTCGTGTGGCTGCACCAGGGCCCCCGGTGGCTGGCGCCGCTGGCCGTGGGCGCCCTGTTCATCGCGGGGCTGGCGGCGCCCGGCCCGGTCGGCGCGGTGTGCCTGCTGCTGGTCGCCGCGTTCGTCGCGTGGCTGGCGTTCCTGACCTGGCCCTCCCTCGGCGGCCAGCCGCGGGCCGCGCGGGTGCTCATGGTGGTGGTCGTGCTGGTGCTGGCGGTGGCCCGGATCCTGGGCTACTGACACGACAGCACCGAATAGATCACGAATCCGCCATATTTTGACAATCATTTTCGTTTTCGTGATAATGGAACGGTGTCTGACCAGTTCACGGCCGTCGCGGGCGACGCGCCTCCCGCATTCCAGGCCGTCGACGCGCGCGTGGCCTACGACGGCGTCCCCGTGCTCGACGGAGTGAGCCTCGACGTGCCCGCGGGCCAGACGATGGCCGTCCTGGGCCCCAACGGCTCCGGCAAGTCCACCCTGATGCGCTCGATGCTGGGCATCGTGCCCCTGACCTCCGGCGAGGTCCTGGTGCACGGCGTCCCGCTGCGCCGGTTCCGCGCCTGGCGGCGGATCGGCTACGTGCCCCAGCGGCTCACCGCCGGGGGCGCCGTCCCCGCCACCGTCCGCGAGATCGTCGCCTCCGGCCAGGTCGCCTCGCGCCGCCGCCTGTCCCTGCCCACCCGCGCCGACCGCGCGGCCGTGGACGAGGCCCTGGAGACCGTCGGGCTGGCCGACCGGGGCCGCCACGCGGTGCGCGAGCTCTCCGGCGGCCAGCAGCAGCGCGTGCTCATCGCCCGCGCCCTGGCCGGTCGGCCCGACACCTTCGTCATGGACGAGCCCATGGCCGGTGTGGACGCCGAGAACCAGCGCGCGCTGGCCGAGACCATCGCCCGCCTGCGCGGGCGCGGCGCGACCGTGGTCCTGGTCCTGCACGAACTGGGCCCGCTGGAGAACGTGATCGAGCGCGCCGTGGTGCTGGAGTCGGGCCGCGTGGTGCAAGACGGCGCCGCGCCAGCGCCCACCGGCGCGTGCGCCCGGCCAGGACACGAGCACCAGCACCCCCACCCCGACCCCAACGCCCCCGACTCCGCGGGCTCCACGGCCGCGGAGATGATCCGACTCGAGGTACCCGGCCGTGACTGAGCTGCTCCACTACGAGTTCATGCGGCGCGCGCTGGTCGCGGCGGTGCTCGTCGGCCTGGTCACCCCGATCATCGGCACCTACCTCGTCCAGCGGCGCCTGGCCCTGCTGGGGGACGGGATCGGCCACGTCGCCCTGACCGGGGTGGCGCTGGGCCTGCTCACCAGCACCTCCCCGGTGCTCACCGCGGCCGTGGTGGCCACGCTGGGCGCCGTGCTCATCGAACTGGTGCGGGTGCGCGCCCGCACCAGCGGGGACGTGGCCCTGGCGCTGCTGTTCTACGGCGGCATCGCCGGTGGCGTACTGCTCATCGGGCTCACGCCCGGGGCGAGCAACGCCACGCTGGTCTCCTACCTGTTCGGCTCGGTGAGCACGGTGGAGGAGTCCGACCTGTGGGTGGTGGGCGTGCTCGCCGCCGGGGTGATCGCGGTGGTGGCGGTCTTCGGCCGCGAGCTGTTCGTGCTGTGCCAGGACGAGGAGGTGGCGCGGGCCCACGGGCTGCCGGTGCGCTTCCTGAGCGTGCTGCTGGCCGTGACCGCCGCGCTGACGGTGGTGATCGCGATGCGCGTGGTGGGCGTGCTCATGGTGAGCGCGCTGATGATCGTCCCGGTCGCCGCCGCCCAGCAGCTCACCAGGAGCTTCCGGGTGACCATGCTCCTGGCCGTGCTGATCGGACTGCTGTCCTCGGTGGGCGGCCTGACCGCGTCCTTCTACGCCGAACTCTCCCCCGGCGCGACGATCGTGCTGCTGGCCCTGGCCGTCTTCGGCCTGGCCGTGGCGGTCGGCGGCGTGCTGCGCCGCGCCTCGGGGCGCCGCTCCGCGGCGGCCTTCGATCCCGCAGGTGGGAGTTCGACCGGTACGATGCCCCAGACTGAGCGGGGGAGGGTGAGACCATGAGTACACGACGCGAAGCGGTCCGCGAGGCGCTGACCGGTTCCGACGGTTTCCGCAGCGCCCAGGACCTGTACGCGGACCTGCGCGCCGACGGTTCCAAGATCGGCCTGACCACCGTCTACCGGGCGCTCCAGGCGCTGAGCGACTCCGGTGAGGTGGACGTGCTGCGCACCGACGAGGGCGAGGCCGTCTACAGGGCGTGCGGCACCGAGAGCCACCACCACCACATCGTGTGCCGGGTGTGCGCGACCGCGGTGGAGATCGAGGGGCCCACGGTGGAGAAGTGGGCCGCCGAGATGGGCGCCCAGCACGGCTTCACCGGTGTGACGCACACCGTGGAGGTCTTCGGGACCTGCGCCAACTGCTCCTAGGCGGGGCGGCCGGGCGCGGTCGGGGCCGCTCCCTTCCGGCGGGTGCGCGCCCGGAGCGCCGACGCGTCGTGCGCACGGCGCCCCGCGGCGCGTCAGTCCCGGCGCAACGGGTCCAGGCCGGGGCGCTTGGGGTTGACGTTGTCCCCCGAGGACCGGCCGGTGAGTCGGCGACCGATCCACGGCACCAGGAACTCGCGCGCCCAGTGCAGGTCCTCCTGGCGGGCGGAGCGCCAGTCGCGGGGGTCGGCGGGCGGCCACGGCTGCTTCCAGTCGCCCTCCACCGGCACCCCGAGCACCTCGGCCACGCGCAGCGCCATACGGCGGTGGCCCTCCGGGGACAGGTGCAGGCGGTCCCAGCTCCAGGCGCGGGCGTCGTCCAGGACCCGCATGCTCCACACGTCCACCACGTCGCAGCCGTAGCGGTCGGCGATGGCGCGCAGGTGCATGTTGTACGTCGCGATCCGGCCGCGCATGTGGCGCATCACGGGCTGCCAGTTGGTGTCGAACCCGGTGAAGACCACGATGCGCGCGCCGGTCCGGCTGAGTTCCTCCACCGCCGAGGCGAAGGCGACGGCCACGGCGTCGGGGTCGCTGCCGGGGCGGATGATGTCGTTGCCGCCCGCGCACAGCGTGATCAGGTCCGGTGAGAGCTCCACCGCCCGGGGGACCTGCTCCTCGGCGATCTGGCCGATGAGCTTGCCGCGGACCGCGAGGTTGGCGTAGCGCACCTCGGCGACGTGGTCGGCGAGGTGTTCGGCCAGACGATCGGCCCACCCCCGGTAGCGGCCGTCGGGCGCGCCGCCGCCGTCCGGATAGGGGTCGCTCATGCCCTCGGTGAAGCTGTCACCGAGGGCGACGTAGGACAGGATGTCCTGGTGCACCAAGTTCGTCCCAAAGCCGCTCATAATGACCGATCATCCAACTCCGTGCCAGGGTTACGCGACAGTAGGTTGATCGTTTCCGGCGTTTTGGGAGCCACCTCACACCGTGGCGGCGGCGGTCAGCGGTCCTTGGTGATCCGGGACAGCTCCGGGCGCTTGGCCGTGACGGTGTCACCGGAGGAGCGCCCCGTCAGGCGGCGGCCGATCCACGGGCCGAGCGACTCCCTGACCCAGGTAAGGTCCTCCCGGCGCGCGCGGGCCCAGCCGACCGGTTCGCTGTGCGGCCACGGCTCATCCCAGCGCTCCGTCACCGGTACACCCAGCACCTCGGCCACGCGCAGCGCCAGGCGGCGGTGCCCCTCGGGGGACATGTGCAGCCGGTCATCGTCCCAGGCTCGGGGGTCGGTGAGCACCTCCATCGGCCACTGGTCCACCAGGAGGCAGCCGTGCTTGTCGGCGATGGCGCGCACGTGCATGTAGTAGCGCGCGAACAGGCCGATGGTGCCGCGCATGTAGCCCGTGGTGACGTTGACGCCGGTGAAGAGCACGACCCGGCTCCCCGCGGCGCGCAGGCGGCCCACCGTGTGGTCCAGGATCCTGGCCATCCGTTCGGGGTCCCCGCCCGGGCGCAGCAGGTCGTTGCCTCCCGCGCTCAGGGTGACCAGGTCCGGGGCCATCTCCAGGACGGGCGGGAGCTGGTCGGTGACGATCTGGCGCATGAGCTTGCCGCGCACCGCCAGGTTCGCGTACAGGACCTCGCCCAGGTCGTCCGCCAGGTGCTCGGCGAGCCGGTCGGCCCAGCCGCGGAAGCCCGCGCCCGGCTCCGGGTAGGGGTCGCCCACGCCCTCGGTGAAGCTGTCCCCCACCGAGACGAGCGACATGCCCGGCCTGAGCGGCGGACCGTCCGAACCTGCCATCACTTCTTCTCCTTCGACACGGGGTTGGGCACGGCGCCGCCGTAGCGGCGGTCCCGGCTGGCGTAGATCTCACAGGCCCGCCACAGGTCGCGGCGGTCGAAGTCGGGCCAGAGCGTGTCCAGGAAGACGAACTCGGCGTAGGCGGACTGCCAGAGGAGGAAGTTGGACGTGCGCTGCTCGCCGGAGGAGCGAACGAACAGGTCCACCGGCGGCACGTCGGGGGCGTAGAGGTGCTGGGCGAGGGTGTCCTCGGTGATCTTCTCCGGGGAGATCAGGCCCGCCGCCGCCCTGCGGGCCAGCTCTCGCGCGGCGTCGACGATCTCGGCCTGGCCGCCGTAGTTCACGCAGAACTGGAGGGTGAGCGCGGTGTTGTCCCTGGTCATCTCCTCCGCGTCCTGGAGTTCGCGGATGACGCTCTTCCACAGCCGCCCCGCGCGCCCGGCCCACTTGACGCGGACCCCCCGCGCGTGCAGCTCGTCGCGGCGCCTGCGGATGGTGTCGCGGTTGAAACCCATGAGGAAGCGCACCTCGTCGGGCGAGCGCTTCCAGTTCTCGGTGGAGAAGGCGTAGGCGGACAGGTTGGCCACGCCCATCTCCAGGGCGCCCTCGATCACGTCGAACAGCGAGGCCTCACCGGCCTTGTGCCCCTCGGTGCGCGCCAGGCCGCGCTCCTTGGCCCAACGGCCGTTGCCGTCCATGACCACGGCCACGTGCCGGGGCACCAGCTGGGCGGGGAGCTCGGGGGGACGCGCGCCGCTGGGGTGCGGAACGGGCGCGGAGTACTCCCGCCGTTTACCGGTGTCGAAGCTGAACAGACTCAAGAACGCTCCACATGGCGCAGTGATCGGATTCCGTTTTCCAGGTGCCACTGTAGGTAGGCCGCGACCAGCCCGCTGCACTCGGAGCGCTGCCTGTCCTCGCTGGCGTCCGCGCTCTCCCAGTCCCCTCCGAGCAGCGCCGACATGAGCCGGAGCGTGTCCTGTGACGGGTGCACTGAGCCGTGGGGACGGCACACCGTGCAGACCATACCCCCGGCGTGGACCGCGAACGCGCGGTGCTCCCCCCGGCTGCCGCAGCGGGCGCACTCGGCCAGGGAGGGCGCGTACCCGGCGACGGCGAGCGAGCGCAGCAGGTAGGCGTCCAGGACCAGACGGGAGTCGTGGCTCCCCTCACCCAGGGTACGCAGGGCGCCGATGAGCAGGAGGAACTGGCGCAGCGCCGGGTCCTTCTCGACCGAGACGACCTTCTCCGCGGTCTCCAGCATCGCGGTGGCGGCGGTGTAGCGGGAGTAGTCGGCCACCACCGCCTCGCCGTAGGCGCGCACGGTCTCGGCCTGGGTGATCACGTCCAGCGTGCGGCCCGCGTGCAACTGGAGGTCGACGTGGGTGCACGGCTCCAGGCGGGCGCCGAAGCGGGACTTGGTGCGGCGCACCCCCTTGCCGACGGCGCGGACCAGGCCGGTGCGCCGGGTCAGGAGGGTGATGATGCGGTCGGCCTCGCCCAGCTTCTGGTTGCGCAGGACGACACCCTCGTCGCGGTAGAGACTCACAACCCCATTGTCGCGGATGCCGCGGACCGTCCACGCGGACGGTGGAACACGCAACCCCTCTACGACCAGCTTTGTCACAGTTTGGTTTCCCTTTTTGCGACATTTGCTCTACTCTCACGCGCTAGGCGCTCCGCGTCGGGCCCGCCGCCCTTCCCCCGCGGCACTCTCCCGGAGCAGCCGCGCGCATCCCGCGCGCTCCCCGACACGGGTTCACCCGAAACCCGCGGGGCACGAGCGAGGGCCGCCCGGAGCGCGGACCCCGCGCGAGCGGCGCCCCGCCGCGCCCGTGCCCCGACGTCCCACTTCCCGAGGAGGGCCCCATGGCGCGTGGTCGCCGAGGCAGGCGCAGGAAGAGCGCCGACCGACACCGCCGTACCGGGCGCGGACCGCGCTCGATACCGCTCGCGGTGCCCATGGCCGCGGTCCCCGTCGGCCTGGTCGTGGCGGGCGCTCTGCTGTTCACCGGCGCGGAGGCCGGCCTCAACCCCTTCCAGAACACGGCGGACGGCCAGGCCCGGGAGGAGGGGCTCGGCACCGCGGTCACCGACGACTCGCTCGTGCCCGAGGCCTCCGAGGACGCCGACTTCTTCGCCTCGCCCACCGCGGCGCCGGAGCGGGAGCCCGCGCCCTCCGAGGAGGGCGCCGAGCCGCAGAGCGCGCAGGCCTCCTCCGTGCCCCAGGACGACGGGGACGAGGACACCGGCGGCGGTGGCGG
>NZ_LEKI01000113.1:0-19888 GCF_001029525.1 Nocardiopsis sp. RV163
CCTCCGCCTCGGCCGCGGCCGGTTCCGGGGCCTCGGCTCCGGTCCGCGCGGTCTCCTCCTCGTCGGTGAGGGCGGGGGAGATCGGCTCGGCGGGCAGCACGGGGCTGTCGTAGGGGCGCTCGTGGTCGCCCGCGACAGTACCCGTGGCCTTCTCGGCCTTGGGCGCGCGCCTGCGCGGCTTGGCGGGCTTCTTCTTCTCCGCCCCCAGCAGGCCGATGCCCGCGTCGGGGCCGGCGTCGCGCTCCATGAGCGCGCCGAACAGGACCTGGAGGCGTTCGGGGATGCGCCGGATGGGTGTGGCGGTGACCACGAGGATTCCGAAGACCAGCACCAGGGCCAGCAGGACGCCGGTCAGCCACGGGGTGACGACGGCGCTGAGCGGCCCCGAGGCGACGAAGCCGATGAGCCCCCCGGCCTCCTGGAGCGCCTCCAGGCCCTCGGAGGGCTGCGGGATGCCGTGGGCGATGTGGATGAGGCCGAGCAGGCCCAGCATGATCGAACTGAAGCCGATGAGCAGCCGCCCGGCGTCGCCCTCCCTGCTGTCGCCCGGGGTGCGCATCAGCCTGACCGCGATCGGCAGGAACAGCAGCGGCAGGATCGGCGAGAACGTGCCGAAGGCGCCGACCACGACCGTGCGGGTGTACTCCAGGAGCAGCCCGTCGCTGTTCCACCACACGGCTGCGGCGATGAGGACGCCCGCGGCAAGCAGGACCAGCCCGGCGCCGTCGCGGCGCAGGTCGGGGTCGATGCCGCGCGCGCCGCGGCCGACGGCGCGGGCGGAGCCGCCGACAGTGTGCGCGACGAGCTTCCACAGCACCAGCAGGAACTGGCCGAACATGGTGACGGCGAAGGCGATGGGCCCGTCTGGCATGCGCTTCTTCGCCGCGGGCTTGCGCGCGGCGGGCTTCTTGCGCCCGGAACCGCCGGAGGAGGCGCGCGTGGCCATGGGGTCACCTCCAGGGGACGGGGTCGTGCGGACGGTCGGGCAGGACGGCCCGCCACGGCGGGCAGCCTACTGCGGCGTCCACCCCTCGCGCCCGTATCCCGCGCGGCGTGTCGCCCGGGCGCCGCTGTGCTCCCCGCCCCGGACCGGGCCCCGGTCCCGTCACCGCCTCGGGACAGGTTCCCGGTCACGGCTACGCGAACGGCCCGGACGCGCCGCGGGGCGTCGTCGGGCCGTTCGTCGTCGTCGGGTACCGGTCAGACCTCGACCAGGACGGGGATGATCATGGGCCGCCGCCGGTAGGTCTCGTTGACCCAGCGGCCGGCGCTGCGGCGGATGAGCTGGCGCAGCTGGTGGGGGTCGTTGACACCGTCCCGGGCCGCCTTGTCCAGCGCGTCCTGGATCCGGTCGATGACGTCGTCGTAGGCGTCTGCGCCGATGCCCGCGCCCCGCGTGTGGATCTCGGGCTCGCCCAGGATCTTGCCGGAGCCGGAGTCCACGGCCACGACGACGGAGATGAACCCCTCCTCGCCGAGGACCCGGCGGTCCTTGAGCGCGGCGTCGGTGACGTCGCCGACCGAGGAGCCGTCCACGTACACGTACCCGGCCTGCACCGCGCCGACGATCCTGGCCCGGTTCTTGTGCAGGTCGACGACCACGCCGTCCTCGGCGATGACGATCCGGTCGTTCGGGACCCCGGTCAGCTTGGCGAGGTCGGCGTGGGCGCGCATGTGCCGCCACTCGCCGTGCACGGGCATGAAGTTGCGCGGGCGGACCATGTTGAGCACGTACATCAACTCGCCCGCGGGCGCGTGGCCGGAGACGTGCACCAGGGCGTTGCCCTTGTGCACGACCTTGGCCCCCCAGCGGGTCAGACCGTTGATCACCCGGTTGACCGAGTTCTCGTTGCCCGGGATCAGCGACGAGGCGAGCAGGATGGTGTCGCCCTCCTCGATGCGGATCTGGTGGTCCCGGTTGGCCATGCGGCTGAGCGCGGCCATCGGCTCGCCCTGCGAGCCCGTGCACACCAGGAGCACCTCGTCCGGGCGCATCTGGTCGAGCTGCTTGACGTCGACGACGGTGTCGCCGGGGATGCTCAGGTAGCCCAGGTCGCGCGCGATGTTCATGTTGCGGACCATGGAGCGGCCCACGAAGGCGATCTTGCGCCCGTGCTCGACGGCCGCGTCGATGACCTGCTGGACGCGGTGCACGTGCGAGGCGAAGCAGGCCACAACGATGCGCTTCTGGGACTGCCGGAACACCTTGTCGATGGCCTCGGTCAGGTTGCGCTCGTTGACGATGAAGCCGGGCTGCTCGGCGTTGGTGGAGTCCGACAGCAGCAGGTCCACGCCCTCGTCGCCGAACCGGGCGAACCCGGCCAGGTCGGTCAGGCGCCCGTCCAGCGGTAGCTGGTCCATCTTGAAGTCGCCGGTGTGCAGCACCGACCCGCCCGGGGTGCGGATGCCCACGGCCAGCGCGTCCGGGATGGAGTGGTTGACCGCGAAGAACTCAAGGTCGAAGGGGCCGAAGTCGTGCCGCTCGCCCTCCTCCACCAGCACGGTCTCGGGCTTGATGCGGTGCTCGCCGAGCTTGGCGGTGATCAGCGCCAGGGTGAGCTTGGATCCGACGATGGGGATGTCGGGACGCTCACGCAGCAGGAACGGCACGCCGCCGATGTGGTCCTCGTGCCCGTGGGTGAGCACGACGGCCTCGATGTCGTCGAGCCGGTCCCGGATGTACTCGAAGTCCGGCAGGATCAGGTCGACCCCGGGCTGCTCCTCCTCGGGGAAGAGCACGCCGCAGTCCACGATGAGCAGGCGTCCGCCGTACTCGAAGACCGTCATGTTGCGGCCGATCTCGCCGAGGCCGCCCAGCGGGACGATGCGCAGTACGCCCTTGCCCAGGGGCGGCGGCGAGCCCAGTTCGGGGTGCGGGTGGCTCATACGGATCCCTCCGTGAGGCGCTCGACGGCGACGGCGCTGGCCGGGACGGCCTGGTGCGGGGCGAGCCCGATCGGGCCCTTGACGCCCGCGGCGGCCAGGTCCTCGCGCAGGAGTGCCTGGAGCTCGGCGGAGGCGTCGGCGAGCGGGGTGCGGACCGGCCCGGAGGGCAGGCCGAACAGGTTGAGGACGGCCTTGGTCGTGATGACG
The DNA here is from genome assembly GCF_001029525.1 of Nocardiopsis sp. RV163. Lineage (NCBI taxonomy): Bacteria > Bacillati > Actinomycetota > Actinomycetes > Streptosporangiales > Nocardiopsidaceae > Nocardiopsis > Nocardiopsis sp. RV163. The sequence continues at coordinate 3,094 of NZ_LEKI01000113.1, forward strand.
CCCTGGGTGCGGAACATTCCCGTGTAGACCGGCGTGAGGCGGCGGTGGATGGCCAGGGCCTGGCCGACCTCGCCCTTCTCGAAGGCGTCGATCATGTCGCACAGGTCGGCGCCCACGATGTGGCCGACGACGCTGACGAACCCGGCCGCGCCGACGGACAGCAGCGGCAGGTTGAGGATGTCGGTGCCGCAGTAGAAGGCCAGGTCGGTGCGCTCCATGACCCAGGAGCTGGCGCCGACGTTGTCCTTGGCGTCCTTGTTGGCGACGATGCGCGGGTGCTCGGCCAGGCGGACCAGGGTCTCGGAGGCGATCGGCGTCCCGGTGCGGTGCGGGATGTCGTAGAGCATCACCGGCAGGTCGGTGGAGTCGGCGATCGACGTGAAGTGCCGGATGAGGCCTTCCTGCGGCGGCTTGTTGTAGTAGGGGGTGACGGTCAGCAGACCGTGCGCCCCCGCCTTCTCGGCCGCCTGGGCCAGCCTGATGCTGTGGCGGGTGTCGTTGGTGCCGACCCCGGCCACGATCGTGGCGCGGTCGCCGACCGCCTCCAGGACGGCGCGGAGCAGCCGGTCCTTCTCGTCGTCGCTGGTGGTCGGCGACTCACCGGTGGTGCCGCTGATGACGAGGCCGTCGTTGTGCTGCTCGTCGACGAGGTAGGTGGCCAGTCGGGCCGCGCCCTCGTAGTCGAGTTCCCCGTCCTCCAGCATCGGAGTGACCATCGCGGTCAACATCTTTCCGAACGGCCGGTTCTTTGTATCCATCATCGTGTGTGAAAGGCGTGCGGACCGCCGCCCTCGGGCGGTGGGGTCCGTGGTTGCCCCTCCTCCTCTCGGTGTACTCCGAAACAGTTGTGGTATCCCGTGCGGGTGTGCCTCGGGCACGGGTGGGCGGCGCTGCGTGTGCGCCACCGCGACCGGCGGATGCGCGACGGTCGCGGGAAAGATCTGTGGTGCCCCCGTGGCGGGGGCGAGGGGCCTGGCCCCGTCCGGTCCACCGTCCTCGTGGGTCGAGGTTGAGTGGTCCCCGGCAAGACGAACCTACCCGTCCCGGGCCCGTGCCATCCGGCCGGGCCCGGGTCCGCCAGCGGTTAGGGGCTGACGGAGGCTGACGGAGTCCGTGGCAGGAGGCTAGTCGTCGTTGCCGTCGGGCAGGAACATGCTGAGCAGCCAACTGACGATGGTGATGACGATCGCGCCCCAGAAGGCGGGCCAGAACCCGTCGATGTGGAAGGCCAGGTCGAACAGGCCCGAGATCCAGTTGGTGAGCATGAGCAGCAGCGCGTTCACCAGGAGGCCGATCAGCCCCAGGGTCAGAGCGTAGAACAGGCATCCGACCGTTTTGACGATCGGTTTGATGACCGCGTTGACGACGCCGAAGATGGCGCCGACGGCGAGGTAGACCAGGATCTGGCCGACCGTGTCCTGCGTGGTGACTTCGATGCCGTCGATCAAGAGGACAGCCGCCCAAAGGGCGAGCGCGTTCACGATAACTCTGATAATGAGGCTCACAACGTAGATGTTCCCATGCTGTGGCAAGGTCCGGAAACTCCGGCGTAGGTGATCTTGTCGCCCGGCGTGTCGCCCACCCCAGAAGGAGAGCCCCCGTGTCCAGTGCCCGGTTCGTCCGCCCCGCCCGTACCGCCGACGTGGACGCGGTCGTCGACATCCAGGTGGCGTCGTGGCGGGCGGTGTACGGGTCGCTGCTGCCAGAGGACGTGTCCGGGGCCCTGGGCGGCGACGAGGCCAGGGGGAGGTTCCGCGAGCAGTGGACGGCGGCCCTGGAGTCGCCGCCGACCTCCCGGCACCGGCTCGTGGTGGCCACCGACGAGGTGGAGGGAACGCGCACGGTCGCGGGCTTCGCCGCGTTCGGCCCCGCCGGGGACCCGGACCTGTGGCCCGCCAAGGACGCGGAGGTGTTCGCCCTGCACGTGGACCCCGCGCGGGCGCGTCAGGGGCACGGCAGCCGCCTGGTGAACGCGTGCGTGGACCACCTGGTCGAGGATGGTTTCGCCACCCTGCACGTGTGGGTTCCCGAGGCCGACAACGCGCTGCGGGCGTTCTTCGAGGCCTCGGGCTGGCGCGCTGACGGCGCGCGCCGCGAGATCGACATGGGGCGGCTGCTGCCGATGGTGCGCCTGCACGCGGCCATCTCCCAGTAACGGGGCCGGGGACGCGGACCGGTAGGACCGAGCGGAAGGAGCCCGTCCGCGCCCCGGTGCCGGGGTGCGGACGGGAGCGCCGCCGACAGGGTCTAACGTGGGGTGGTTGTCGCGGTGCGCACGGGCGCGCCGGTGGTGAGCGGGGAGGGGCCGGAGCGTGGCCACGGTCAGTGAATGGGTCTCGGGGCTGCGCCCCCGTACGCTTCCGAATTCGATCGTTCCGGTGGCGGTCGGCACGGCCCTGGCCTTCGCCCTGGACGGGTTCGTCTGGTGGAAGGCGCTGCTGGCCCTGGTGGTGTCCATGGCTCTCCAAGTCGGCGTGAACTTCGCCAACGACTACAGCGACGGTGTCAAGGGCACCGACACCGAGGCGCGGACGGGGCCGACCCGGCTGACCGCGACCGGTCTGGCCGCCCCGCGGCAGGTGCTGGCGGCGGCCCTGGCCAGCTTCGCGTTCGCGGGGGCGGTGGGCCTGGTGCTGGTGGCCGCGTCCTCGTGGTGGCTGCTGCTGGTGGGCGCCCTGGCGATCGCGGCGGCCTGGTACTACACGGGGGGCCGCAGCCCCTACGGGTACCGGGGCCTGGGCGAGGTCTCGGTGTTCGTGTTCTTCGGCGTCGTGGCGGTGGTGGGCACGGTCTTCGTGCAACTGGGCTCCGCCCCCTGGCAGGCGTGGGTGGCGTCGGTGCCGGTGGGCCTGCTGTCCTGCTCGGTGCTGGTGATCAACAACCTGCGCGACATCCCGACGGACCGCGAGACCGGCAAGGTCACGCTGGCCGTGCGGCTGGGCGACGCCGGCACCCGCCGCCTGTACGGGGGCGCGATCGTGCTGTCCTACCTGGTGGCGCTGGCGCTGACCCCGGTGTTCTGGTGGACGCCGCTGGTGCTGGCTTCGGCGCCGCTGGCGGTGCCCCCGCTGCGGCGCGTGCTGGGCGGCCAGGCCGGCCGCGACCTGGTGCTGGGCCTGGGTGAGACCGGGCGGCTCCAGATGGCGTTCGGCGTGCTGTTCTCGGTCGCCCTGCTCCTGGGGTGAGGCGCTGGCCCGCGCGGCCGACGGGCACTGCGGCGAGCTGATCGTCCCACTGTCGAGGACGCCCCGGCCGCCACCGCCCCCGTCCCGGACGTGGAGGCGGGGTGGAGGGGCCGGAGGCTCCCGCGGAGGATCCGGACCCGCCGGTGCCGGGCGGAGGCTGAGACGACACGCCGGGCGCCAGCGGGCGGCGCCCGGGCCCCGGTCAGGCGGGGACGGGTTAGGATGCGCGCACCCCAGACACCCGCGTACGACACGGCAGGGAGAGACGACACCGTGCCCAGCGAGAACACCGCCCCCGACCCCCTCGACCACGTTCCGGATCCGGAGGAGTGGGCACGGCGCTCGGCCCTCCAGGCCGCGGCGTTCGACGCGATCGGCGAACGCTACGACGAGGCGTTCCCCCGTAAGGAGGGCCAGGAGGACCGGGTGCGCCGGCTGCTGGACCTGCTGCCGCCCGGCGCGCACGTGCTCGACCTGGGCTCGGGCACGGGCGTGCCCACCGCCCGGCAGTTGGTGGCGGCGGGGGCGCGGGTGACCGGCTACGAGATCTCCGGGCGGATGGTCGAGATCGCCCGCCGCAACGTGCCGGAGGCGACGTTCGTGCGGGCCGACATCCTCGACCTGGACCCCGCGGAGTCCTCCTACGACGCCATCGTGGCGTTCTTCTCCCTGCTGTGCCTGCCCAGGGCCCGCATCCCCGAGGCGCTGAGCCGCGTGCGCGCCTCGCTGGTCCCGGGCGGCCTGCTGTGCCTGTCCATGGTGGAGGCCGACCTGGACGACGCCCCGATCCCCTTCCTGGGCACGGACGTCCGGGTGACGGGTTACCCGAACGGGGAGCTGCGCCGGGTGGTGGAGGAGGCCGGGCTGGTCGTGGAGGACGAGCGGGTCGTCTCCTACGAGCCCGAGGGAGCCCGACCCGAGGTGCAGGTGTTCCTCACCTGCCGTCGCGGCGCGTGATACGGAGCGGGGGCCGCGCGCGGCGCGCGGCCCCCGTGCGGTGGTACGGAGAGCGCCCCGTCCGCGGCGGTTCGGGGCGGCTGGCTAGTCCAGGTCCAGGAGCGCGTCCAGACCCACGGTGAGGGGGTCGGCTAGGCCGTCCACCCCGCGCACGCCCAGCAGAACGCCCGGCATGAACGAGGCGCGGTTCATCGAGTCGTGCCGGATCTTGAGGGTCTCCCCGTCGGTGCCGAACACGACCTCCTGATGGGCGATGAGCCCGGAGATGCGCAGCGCGTGCACCCGCACGCCCTCCACGTCGGCGCCGCGGGCACCGGGGATCTCGGAGGTGGTGGCGTCGGGCATCGGCGCGGTCCCGGCCCCGCGGCGGGCCTCGGCGACCAGCTCGGCGGTCCGGTAGGCGGTGCCGCTGGGGGCGTCGGCCTTGTTCGGGTGGTGCAGCTCGATGATCTCGGTCGAGTCGAAGTACGGCGCGGCCTTGCGCGCGAAGTGCATCATCAGGACGGCGGCGATACCGAAGTTGGGGGCGATGAGCACCTTGGCCCCGGGCTTCGCCTCCTGCATCCGGCGCACGCGCTCCAGCCTGGCCTCGTCGAACCCGCTGGTGCCGACGACGGCGTGGATCCCGTGGCCGATGAGCCACTCCAGGTTGTCCATCACCGCCTCGGGGTGGGTGAAGTCGACGACGCAGTCGGCCCCCAGCACCGCGTCCCTGCCGCTGGCGGCGCCGACCCCCGCGACGAGTTCCATGTCGTCGGCGCCCCGCACCGCTCGGACGACCTCTGACCCCATGCGCCCGTCGGCGCCGAAAACTCCTACCTTGAACACGGCACGAGCGTACCGGAGCCGGGGAGGCGGGTCGTCGCGGCCCGGCCCGCGACGTGGGCGGACGGGCCCGGCCGGGCCGCCGCCTCGATCTCCCGGGCCGGGCCCCTCGGTGTCAGCGGACGTCGGCCAGGGTGAGCGCGAAGTCCCCCGCGGGGTCGGTCCACCAGTGGGTGGGGGCGAACCCCGCCCCCTCCAGCTCCGCGGCCAGCCCCTCCCGTCGGAACTTGGCGGAGACCTCGGTGCGCATCTCCTCCCCGGGGGCGAACTCGACCTCCAGATCCAGGTCGGCGACCCGCACGCGCTGGGCGACCCGCGAGCGCAGCCGCATCTCGATCCACTCGCGCTCGGCGTTCCAGCGCGCCACGTGGTCGAAGGCGGCCGGGTCGAAGTCGGCGCCGAGCCGGTGGTTGATGACGGCGAGGACGTTGCGGTCGAAGGCCGCGGTGACCCCCCGGGCGTCGTCGTAGGCGGCGACCAGGCGGGCGGGGTCCTTGACCAGGTCCGCGCCCAGCAGCAGCGAGTCCCCGGGGCGCAGGACGCCGCGGACGTCGCGCAGGAAGGCGGCGCGCGGCCCCGGTTCCTGGTTGCCGATGGTGGAGCCCAGGACGGCCAGGAGCTGGCGCCCGCCCTCCCCGCCGACCGGCAGCAGCCCGAGGTGCTCCTCGAAGTCGCCGACGACGGCGTGCACGTCCAGGCCGGGGTAGTCGTCGGCCACGCGGCGGGCGGATGAGTCGAGGAAGTCGCCGCTGACGTCGACGGGCACGAAGCGGGTGAGGCGGCCCCGGCGGCGCATCGCGTCCAGGAGCAGGCGGGTCTTGACCCCCGATCCGGAGCCGAGCTCGATGAGAACCTCGGCGCCGGCCGCGGCGGCGATCTCGTCGGCCCGCAGCTCCAGGATCGCGCGTTCGGCGCGGGTGGGGTAGTACTCGGGCAGGGCGGTGATCTCCTCGAACAGGGAGCTGCCGCGTTCGTCGTAGAACCACTTGGGCGGGAGCCGCTTGGGGCGCGCGGTCAGCCCCTCGGCGACGTCGGTGCGCAGTGCCTTGTCGAGGTCGTCGGCGGTCAGGTTTCGGTCAATCCGGAACATGGTGCCTCCTGTGTCCCCGAAGTTGTACCCGGGGCAGGTGGTGTCGGAAAGATAGGCGAAGCCGGTCAGTCGATCGGGTGGATCTCGGTGCGCTCCCCCGTGGCCGCGACCACCGAGTCCTGGGGGACCTCGCGCCATCCGGGGGCGTCGTCGAAGGGTTCGGAGGCAAGGAAGACCCCGCCGTCCGGCTCACGCAGAACGAACAGGGTGTCCCCGGCCGCGGTGGCGGCGAGGTTCTGGCCGTCGCTGGCCAGCAGGTTGTAGCGGCCCCCGGAGTACTTGCGGGCCTCGCGGACCACGGTGGCCAGGGTTTCGGACAGGTTCTGGGAGTCGCGCCACAGTCGGACGGTGTGTGCGAACAACGGCGCGGAGTCCAGTGGGGCGCGGGCGTCCAGCGCGTCTCGGGGCGGGGGCGTGGCGAACGCCGCGGTGAGCGCCTCGTCGTCCTCCACCGCGCCGTTGTGGCTGAACAGCAACCGGTCGGCGCGGAAGGGCTGGGCGCCCGACTCCTCCGAGCCGAACCCGACCGTGGCGTCGCGCACGGCGGCCACCACGCACCCGGAGGCGATGGCGCGGGCGGCGTCGGCGAAGGAGGCGTCGCCCCAGACGGGCATGGCCCGGCGGTAGCGCAGCGGTTCGGCGGAGCCGTCCCCCGGTGGGTACCAGCCGACGCCGAACCCGTCGGCGTTGACGGTGCCGTACCGCTGCATGCGCGGCGCCCAGGACTGGACGTGCAGTGAGTGGGGCGCCGCGTAGAGCAGGTCGTGCAGTGTGCGAGACGGCCCCAGGTAGGCCAGGTGCCGGCACATCAGACGGGTTCCGCGTCGCGCGCGCAGCGGAAGCCGCTGAAGATCTGCCGCCGGATCGGGTGGTCCCAGTTGCGGAACGTGGCGCGGGCCGCGGTGGGGTGCGTGGCCCAGGAGCCGCCGCGCAGCACCTTGTACCCGTCGTCGAAGAACACCTCCGAGTACTCCTCGTACGGGAAGGAGCGGAACCCCGGGTAGCCGGTGAAGGTGGTGGAGGTCCACTCCCACACGTCGCCGATCAACTGCTGGACCCCAAGCGGTGAGGCACCGCCGGGGTGGCTCCCGGCCGGGGAGGGGCCGAGCCTGCGCTGGCCCAGGTTGGCGTGTCCGGGACCGGGATCGGCGTCGCCCCACGGGTGGCGCCGGGACCGGCCGCTGACCGGGTCCAGGCGCGCGGCCTTCTCCCACTCGGGCTCGCTCGGCAGGCGCTTGCCCGCCCAGGCGGCGTAGGCCCGGGCCTCATGGAAGCACACGTGCTGCACCGGCTCGTCGGGGGGCACCGTCTCCCGGCGGCCGAACCGGCGGCGAGACCACCCGGCCCCCTCCCGGGTCCAGAAGGCCGGGGAGAGCGCCCCCCGCCTCTCCTTCCACTCCCAGCCGTCGCGGGTCCACCAGCGGCGTGTCTGGTAGCCGCCGTCGTCCATGAACTCCTGGTAGGCGGCGTTGGTCACGAGGGCGGTGTCGATCCAGTAGGGGCCCAGGTCGACGGTACGCGCGGGGCGCTCGTTGTCGTAGGCCCAGGGGTCGTCGTCGGTGCCCATGGTGAAGGGCCCCTCGGGCACGAACACCTCGTCCCGGACCGGCGGGCTCAGCGCGGTGACGGACGCGGTCTCCTCCAGCAGGACGGGCTGGCCCCTGCGGAGCTGGTGGGTGGCGAGCATGGTCTCGTCGTGCTGGTGCTCGTGCTGGATGACCATGTGGAAGACGAACCCGGCGCCCAGCAGGGATCGTTCGCCGTCCGGGCCGGTTCCCGCCCGGGCGAGGTCGGCCGACTCCAGCGCGTCGAGCACCTCCCGGCGCACGCGCGCGTTGTAGTCGCGGGCCTCCTCGGGCCGCAGCAGGGGGAGGCTGACCCGTTCGGCGCGCGGGTTCTCGAAGGCGTCGTAGAGGGTGTCGATGTCGGGGCGCAGCGCCTCTCGGCCCCCCGCGGCGCGCAGCAGCCACTGCTCCTCGTAGTTGCCCACGTGCGCCAGGTCCCAGACCAGCGGTGACATCAGGGGCGAGTGCTGGGCGAGCAGCTCCCCCTCGTCGAGGGCGTGGAGGGTCAGCCCGTTGCTGCGATCCCTGGCCCGGTCGAGTTCCGCGGCGATGCGCTCCTTGGCGCGCTCCTGTTCGTGGTTCACCGTGCTCCTTCCACGTGTGCGGGGTCCGCGGCCACGGGCCGTACCCGCTCCGCCCGCGCCGGGCGCGGCACGGGCACGGTCGGCCGGGTGTCGGCGGGGCTGAGTCCGCGCCGCGTGTACTGGTCGGCGTAGTCGTCGACCAGCGCGGCCAGGGAGGCTGCGCCCATGCGGGGCAGCGCCTCGACGGCGGCGTCGAAGCAGGTGCGGGCGCACCGGGCCGCACCGGGGTCGTCCATGCCCAGGCGCGCCGCGCGCAGCCACAGGCGGCGGTCGGGGAAGCGTCCCCCGCACAGCTCCTCGGTGGCCTCCTCCGCCGCGGCGCGGGCGCGGGGGTCGTCGACCAGGGCGGCGGCGAGCGCCACCGGGACCGGCCACCATCGCAGGGGGAGCGCGTCGATCATCCGCAGCTCCCACCAGCCGCGCGGGCGCACGGGCGGGAAGAGTGTGCTGAGGTGGAACTCCAGGTCGGCCCGGGTGGCCGGGCGCGGCCCCTGTCCGTCGAGCCACTGGGCGAAGGTCAGGCCCGGGTCGGGGGTCCAGGGACCGCCGTTCCCGGGGACGGCCAGGACACGGGCGGCCAGCGCGTACTCGGCCCACGCCGTGGCGGGGTCGGCGGAGCTGCCCGCGTCCAGGACGGGCCGGGTGCGGGTGGCGTCGGTGGCCGCCCAGATCGCCCAGCGGGTTGACTTCCATCCGGTGGGGCGGCCCCGCCAGACGGCGGAGTTGGCGAAGGCGGCGACGAGCACCGGGCCGAGCCGGTGGACGAGTTCCCACCGGTCGCGGACGTCGGCGGCGTCCTCCCCCGTGTCCAGGCACACCTGGAGCGAGGCCGTGCTGCACATCATGGTGTAGCCGCTGGGCTGGCGGTGGTGGGCGAAGAAGCGCTCCATGGCCGTGTAGCGGGCTTCACGGAGCTGGCGCCGGGGCGGGCGGACCGGGTCGAGGGCCGTCTCGACCAGGTGGAGTCCGGCCTCGGCGAGGGCCTTGCAGATGTGGTCCAGGTCGGCGGAGAGCGCCGCGTGCGCGCGGGCCGGCCCCGGAAGGGCGGGTGAGCTGAGTTCGAGCTGTCCGCCGGGTTCGAAGGTGATGCCGCTTCCCGAGGGCGGCGGGCCGCAGTTCTCCACCAGGGCGGCGATGCGGTCTACGGGGACGGGTGCGGTCGGGTCCGCGGAGTCGGCGACCAGCCATTCGGTCTCGGCTCCGACCTTGCCGGGAGGGCCGGTCTTGAAACAGACGCCGTTGATGTACTCGTGGACGTCTTCCGTGGTCATGTGGTGGGCCATGGGCTGTCCCCTCGCGAACGGCCGCCCCCGCCGGGCGGCGCCCCGGGGATCCTGCCCATCCGGTCGCCATGCCGAACGTGCGTTTTGTCCACGACTCTCCGCCGATGTCGGGGCACTCCCGATGCGAACGGGAAGGCTGGGCGGCGGGATGCCAGGTGGTACCGGCCGTCGCGGTGGGTGGGCACGCTCCCACCCACCGAATCGTGATGACGGTCACATTCCGGTGAACTCCCGGAGGCGCTTCTCGACGACGGCCCGCTCGTCCTGGTCAAGACCGATACCGAACAACTCCGACAACACCTGTCCGATCTCCTCCACGGGCACCTCGCGTTCGGTACGGGTGCCGTCGGGAGTGGCGGTGACCAGGGTGGTGTCCACCAGCCTGTAATGGGTGCCCGGCCCGACGCGCTGGACCATCAGCCTCCCCAGGAACGGGGAGCGGGGGTGGGTCATCAGGTGGTGGTTGAAGACGGCGTAGTCCTGGCGCACCATCGCGACGGCCGCGAAGGAGTAGGTCGGCTGCCAACCGCGGCCGTCGAAGGAGCGCAGCAGCCATTCGCCATCGCCCACCTCGGACACGCGGTCCAGGCGCAGCCCCCAGCCGCCCTGGACCTCCTGGTGGCCGTCGGCGAAGGGCACCGGCTCCAGCGGACCGCCTCCGCCGAAGCCGACGTCGGCAAGCCACGGCCCCTCCTCCAGGTCCACCCGAAGCAGGGCGTGCGTGGCCGGGCGCGGGGACCCCGAGCCTTCGGAGAGCACACGGGCGGCGAAGCCGGTGACGGAGAAGCCCAGACGGTCCAGTACCGCCGCCAACAACAGGTTCTGCTCGTAGCAGTAGCCGCCCCTGGCCCCCCGGACCATCTTGTCCACCAGAGCGGGGACGTCCAGCGGGACGGGGCGCCCCAGGACGAGCTGGAGGTTCTCGAAGGGGATGGCGGCCAGGTGCGCGCGGTGCACGGCGCGCAGGGTGTCCAGGGTGGGCGGCAGATCGCCGGACAGGCCCACGCGGGCCAGGTAGGCCTCCAGGTCCAGTTCCCGGCCGTGCCAGAAGTCGCGGTCGGTGGTGAGGAGGGAGGGCCGCGGCGCGGGGGCCAGCGCGTCAGGAGTGAGGGTTTCGTGCGTCATGTCGATCACGAACCGGCCCCCCAGAAGCCCTATTCCGGTCGAATCGTTCTTGTCCTCCGCCCGAAAAAGATCACGGAAAGCGGGAATAGAAAGGGACGACGCGGAGACGTCCGCGGTCAGCGCGCCGGAGTAGGCTCCGCGCCGCCTCAGCCGGAGGCCGGTTCCCCCTCCCGCACGTGTCCAACGGCGTCGGCCGCCGCCCAGTGGCAGGCCACCCGCCGCTCGGCGCCGCCCCCCAGGATCGCCGGGTCCACGGTGCGGCAGCGGTCGGCGACCCCCGCGCGCCCGGCCTCACCGGAGGCCAGCACCGGGCAGCGCGGGTGGAAGCGGCAGCCCCGGGGCACACGCTTGGGGTCCGGCGGCTCACCGGAGAGCACCACCGGTTCCCCTTCCGCCTCCGGCAGGACCGACAGCAGGGCTCGGGTGTAGGGGTGGGCGGGAGCGGACAGGACCTCCTCCACGGTGCCCAGCTCCACCACGCGCCCCAGGTACATCACCGCGACGCGGTCGGCGATGTTCCAGGCCAGGCCGAGGTCGTGCGTGGCCACCAGTGCCGACAGCCCCAGGTCGGCGCGCAGGTCCAGGAGCAGCCGCAGGATCTCGCCGCGCACCGACGCGTCCAGGGAGGCCACCGGCTCGTCGGCCACCAGCACCTCGGGGTGCAGGACGAGCGCACCGGCGATCACCACGCGCTGGCGCTGGCCGCCCGACAGCTCGTGCGGGTAGCGGGGGAAGAACCGGTCCGGCGGACGCAGGCCCGCCTTGGACAGCGCCTCGCCGACCCGCTCGGCTTCGTCGGACACGGTGCCCTCGTGGATGCGCAGCCCCTCGGCCACGGATTCGTAGACGGTGCGGCGCGGGTTGAGCGACCCGGTCGGGTCCTGCTGCACCAACTGCACCCGGCGGCGGTAGCGGCGCATGTCGCGGGAGCCGTAGCGCAGCGGATCGCCCTCGAAGGCCACGTCGCCGCCCGTGGGCCGCTCCAGGCCCAGCAGGACGCGGGCCAGGGTGGTCTTGCCGCAGCCGGACTCCCCCACCAGCGCCACGATCTCGCCCGCGCAGACGTCGAGGTTGACGCCGTCCACGGCGCGGGCGGTGCCGCGGCCGCCGCCGGGGGCGAACCCGGCCGCGAAGGCGACCTCCACACCCCGGGCGCTCAGGACCGGGCCCGCCTCCTCCCCGCGGGTCGGCGGCGTCTCGTGGGGGTCGGTCTCGGTGGTGCTCACGGGCGCGTCTCCTCGGTGGATGCGGCGGTCGCGGTCACGGACGGCCCCCGTCGTCCCCGGTGGCGGTCAGCGGCCGGGCGGGGCCCACGTGCACGCACGCCGCCTGCCTGGCGGACTCGCCCCCGGTGTCGGGGTCCACCGGCCACAGGGGCGGGTCGACCGTGGCGCACACGGTCTCGGCCACCGCGCAGCGCGGCCGGAACACGCAGCCCGGGGGCGGGTCCGCCGGGTCCGGCGGGTCGCCGGGCAGGCCCCGGGGCGACAGGCGCGAGGCCGGGTCGCCGATGCGGGGGAAGGCGGCGCTGAGCGCGCTGGCGTAGGGGTGCGCGGGTTCGTGCACGACCTCCCGGGCCGGTCCCTGTTCCACGACCCGGCCCGCGTACATGACCGCGACCCGGTCGCAGGTCGAGGCCAGGACCGACAGGTCGTGGCTGATCATCAGCATGCCGATGCCGTGCTCGGCGACGAGCCGCCGCAGCAGGGCCAGGATCTGGGCCTGGATCATCACGTCCAGGGCGGTGGTGGCCTCGTCGGCGACGACCAGACGCGGCTCGCAGGCCAGCGCCATGGCGATCATGGCCCGCTGGCGCTGCCCGCCGGACAACTGGTGGGGGTAGTCGCGGGCGCGGGAGGCGGGCAGGCCGACCTGTTCGAGCAGCGCGCCGACGCGGGCGGGCGCCTCCGCCGCGGGGACCGTGCCGTGCACGCTCATCGGCTCGGCGATCTGCTGTCCGATCCGCCGGACCGGGTTGAGCGAGTGCATGGCGCCCTGGAAGACGATGGAGGCGCCCGCCCAGCGGACCGCGCGCAGGCGGCCCCAGCGCATGTCCAGGACGTTCTCGCCCTCCAGCAGGACCTCGCCGGAGATGCGCGCGGTCTCGGGCAGCAGGCGCAGCAGGGCCAGGGCCACGGTGGACTTGCCGCTGCCCGACTCCCCCGCCAGGCCCAGGGTGTCGCCGGGGTCCAGGGACAGGTCCACGCCGCGCACGGCGGGGACGTCGCCGCCCCCCGTGCTGTAGGTGACGCGCAGGTCGCGGACGTCGAGGAGGGAGGTCAACGCTGCTCCCGGAGTCGCGGGTTGATGACGGATTCGAGGGCCCGGCCGCACAGTGTGAAGGACAGCGCGACCACGGCGATCGCCAGGCCGGGCGGCACCATGTACCACCAGATCCCGGAGCTGATAGCGCCCGCGTTGCGGGCCGCGTCCAGGATGCCTCCCCAGGAGATCGTCGTGGGGTCTCCCACGCCCAGGAAGGCCAGCGTGGACTCGGCGATGATGGAGGTGGCCACGAGCAGGGTGGTCTGGGCGAGCACGACCGGCATGACGTTGGGCAGGACGTGCCAGAGCATGACGTGGCCGTGGCCGCCGCCCAGGGCGCGGGCCCGCTCAACGTAGGGGCGCGCCTCGACCGCGAGGGTCTGGGCGCGCACCAGTCGCGCCGTGGCGGGCCAGACGGTCAGGCCGATGGCGATGATGATGGTCCCGGTGCCGCGCGGCAGCACGGCGGCCAGCGCCACGGCCAGGACCAGTGTGGGCAGGACCAGGAACCAGTCGGTGACGCGCATGAGCGCGGAGGACACGAACCGCCCGGCCGGTCCGCCGGAGGCCCCGAAGTGCCCGGCGGTGACCCCGACCAGGGTGCCCAGGACAACGGAGACGGCCGTGGCCAGGAAGCCCACCGTGAGCGAGACCCGCGAGCCCCAGACGACCAGGTCCAGGATGGAGCGGCCGAAGTTGTCGGTGCCGAGCGGGAACCGCGCGCTGGGCTCCTGGTAGGCGGTGCCGGGCGCTCCGGTGACGGTGAGGTCGGCCGGGTCGACGAAGAGCGGCGCGGTCAGGGCCAGTGCGCCGATGGCCAGCAGCGCGGCCAGGCCGACCAGCCCGGCCCGGTTGCGGGCGTACTCGCGGGCGAAGCGGCGCAGGGCCTCCTGACGGCGTCTGCGCGCGAGGACGCGGGGGGAGGGCGGTGCGGTCGGCGGCGGCGCGGTCGCCGTGGCGGTTCCGCCCCCGGCGGAGGTGCCGTTCTCCCCGCCGATCGGGCTGCCGGGCGTCCCGGCGGAGGCGTTCACGGGCGCACCCGGGGGTCGAGCAGCGGGTACACCAGGTCGGCGAGCAGGTTCATGAGGATCACCGAGGCCGCGAACACCACGAACAGGCCCTGGACGAGGCCGAGATCGGGTACGCGCAGGCCGGAGTAGAAGAGCTGTCCGAGGCCGGGCCAGGAGAACACGGTCTCCACGAGGATGACCCCGGACACGACCTGTCCGAGGTTGAGGAACAGGAGCGTCACCGTGGGCAGCAGGGCGTTGGGCACGGCGTGCCTGCGCCGCACCAGGGCGTCGCGCAGGCCCTTGGCGCGCGCGGTGGTGAGGTAGTCGGCGCCCTTCTCGTCCATGAGCGAGGAGCGCATGATCATCAGGTACTGGGCGTAGATGACCGCGACCATGGTGGTGACGGGCAGCACCATGTGCCAGGCGGTGTTCAGCACGGTCTCCAGGCCCCCGCCGGTGCGGGGGTCGACCATGCCGCCGGTCGGGAACATCCCGGGCACGAACCCGCGCCCCGAGGCCAGGAAGACGATGAGCAGCAGGCCGAGCCAGAACGTGGGCACCGACCAGAAGAACAGGGCGACGGCGGTGTTGGCCCGGTCCGAGCGGCTGCCCGGCCTCCAGCCGGCACGGGCGCCCAGGAACAGGCCCAGCAGCGCGGCGACGACCGTGCCGGTCCCGGCGAGCAGGACGGTCGGGCCGATCCGGTCGAGGATGAGCTCGGCGACGGGTTCGTGGTACTGGAAGGACTCGCCGAGGTCGAGGCGGAGCAACCCGAGCGCGTAGTCGAGGAACTGCTGCCACAGCGGCTGGTCGAGCCCGAACTGGCGGCGCAGCTCATCGCGCTGCTCGGCGGTGACCTCGCGGCCCTCGGTCATGGCGCGGACGGGGTCGCCGGGCAGGATCCGGAAGAGGAAGAACCCGGCGACGACCACGGCGGCCAGGGAGGCCACCGCGGTCGTCAGGCGTCCGGCCACGTAGCGCGCGGCGCGCCGGGCGCGGCCCGCCCCGGCGGGTCCGGCCGGGCCGGGGGCGGCGGTCGCGTCCTCCCCGGGCGGGCCTCCCTCGGCGGTGGGAGCAGTGGTCACTCGCGGTCCTCCATGGTGGAACGTCGGCGCAGCAGCAGGAAGCCCCCGACCCCGGCGAGGACGAGCACGACGGCACCGACGCCGATCCAGACCCCGGTGGAGGGGCCTGAGGCGGCGCCCGCGGTCCGCTCGTCGGCGGGTTCGGCCGACCACCAGGCCCAGTAGCCGTCCTGGCCCCAGATGTTGCCGCCCTCGGCGGGCTCGTACTGGATGGAGGCGATGTGGTCGGTGCGGTAGGCCTCCATGATGTTGGGGTAGGCCAGCACGTTCACGACGGCCTCGCGGTAGAGGACCTCCTGGAGCTGGTGGATGGTCTCCGCGCGGGCCCGGCGGTCGTACTCGGCGAGCTGGGCCTCGTAGAGCTCGTCGTACTCCTCGTCGCAGAAGTAGGCGTCGCCCTGCATGGTGCCCGGCTCGGTGGGCAGGGCGCCGCAGGTGTGGATGCTCAGCACGTAGTCCGGGTCGGGGTTGACCGTCCAGCCGGTGAAGATGAGGTCGTACTCGCCCGCGAAGAGGGCGTCGCTGAGCACGCCGGGATCGACGGTGAGGTTCTCGATCTCGATGCCGATGTCGGCCAGGCGCTCGACGATGACCAGTCCGGTGTTGACGTTGTCGGGCCGGTCCTGGTGGACGTGCATGCGCAGTTCGAGGCGGTCGCCCTCGGGTGAGACGCGCACGCCGTCCTCGCCCCGCTCGTACCCGGCCTCGTCGAGCATCGCGTTGGCGGCGTCGGGGTCGAAGTCGAGGACGGCCTCCTCGCCCTCCGGCGCCCAGTGGAAGTCCTCGTAGCGGGGCGGGATGTAGCCGCCCGCGGCCACGGCCTCGCCGCCGTGCGCCTTGTCGACGATCTCCTGGTTGTCGATGGCCGTGACGATGGCCTGGCGCAGGGTGCGGTCGGCGAGGGCGGGGTGCCCGTCGCCGAACTCCTCACCGTCCTGGGTGACCGCGCCGGGGTTGATGGTGAAGGCCTGGAAGCGCTTGCCGTCGGCGATGTTGACCTCGATGTCCTGCGCCGACTCGAGGGCGGCGGCCTGCGCCTGGGTGAGTTCGTAGACGAGGGAGACCTCCCCGCTGCGCAGCGCCTCCACCGCCGCGTCCTTCTCGGAGTAGTAGCGCAGGACGATCCGTTCGAAGGCGGGTGCGCCGCGCCAGTGGTCGGGGTTGGCCTCCAGGGTGATGGAGCGGCCCCGGTCGTGGCCGGTGAGGACGAAGGGGCCGCTGCCGACGGTCGGGAAGTCCTCGTTGCCGTAGTCGGCGAAGGCGTCGCCCTCCCGTTCCAGGACCGGCTCCCACACGTGCCTGGGGACGATCGGGACGTTGAGGGAGGTCATGGTGGCCTGCGGCTCGTCGAGTTCGACGACCACGGTCCGGTCGTCCTCGGCGGTGACCGCGTCGAAGCCGGAGACGTAGTTGCCGTTGGCGACCGCCGCGGCCTCGTTCTCCATGATGGTGGTGAAGGTCCAGGCCACGTCGTCGGCGGTCAGGGGCTCGCCGTCGGAGAACTGGACGCCCTCGCGCAGGTGGAAGGTCCAGGTGAGACCGTCGTCGCTGGACTCCCAGGACTCGGCGAGGGAGGGGGCGGGCTGGTTCGTCTGGGGGTCGACCGTGACGAGGGAGTCGTAGACGTGGCGCAGGACGTTGGTGGTGATCGCGAGCTGCGCGGTGAAGGGGTTGAAGGAGTCCACCTGCTGTGAGGTGGCGATGCTGAGGGTCTGGCCGTCGGAGGCGTCCGCGGCGGCGGGGGCCGCGGTGGTACCGGCCAGGAGGAGGAGCGCGGCGGCCGTGGCGGCGGGGCGGCGCGCGAACGCGCCCGCGGAA
>NZ_LEKI01000114.1:0-19791 GCF_001029525.1 Nocardiopsis sp. RV163
GCCCCCGCTCTGGCGAGCACCGACCCCCGACCTGGCGGTACGCCCCCTGGCCCGGCAGGGGGCACGGTTCCCGGCGTGGTCGCCGCCGCACGGACGAGGAGACGGGGACCGCACGTGAGCGCCCGGGGGGAACTGCTCTCGTGACGGCCACCGTCGGTACGCTTCTGACGCACCTGGTGACCGGTTTCGGTGCGGTGCGGACCTGCCGCCCGTGCGGATACGTCTCGGTGGAGAACCGAGAGAGCCCATCGCTGTTCCGCCGCGGCAGGCGTGGGCACGGGGCGCATGCGGACGTGAACGCGGCTCAGAGCATTCTCGCGCGCGGACGGGACAGCCCCTCGGGGTGAACCGTGCCAGCCTGCCGAGACCTCTGGGACGCCATGACGATGAGGCCGGAACCAGCCTCGGCCGCGAGGCGCGCAGCGCCACCGGGGCGGCAAGGCCCGGTCGGAATCCTCCTCGTCCACGAGGGACGGGAAGTCGACGGGTGGTTCGACCACGCGCTCACGCCCGCGGCGGGCGCCCTGCTGCTCCGGCTCCGGGACGCCTGACAGGGCGGGTGCGGACGGTCTCGCGAGAAGAGGGGTGGGGGCGCATGGCCGAGTGGGCCGGGGACGGCCCACGTGCCTGGGCGCGGGCGGCGGTCGCGCCGCTGGCACGGGCCGGGCGCGAGCTGACGGGCACCTTGCTGGGGCTGTGCACCGCCGCGCTCACGCTGGTGTGGGTCCTCGCGGCGGCCGCGGCGCTGGTGTGCGCCCCGTTCCTGCCCTCCCGGGCCCGGCGCCGGTTCCGCGGCGCGGTGACCCGGTGGGCGGTGCGCCTGGGCGACGCGGACCTGGGCCGTCTGGCCCGGTGGTCGGGGGGAGGCGTCGTCGAGCCGGGGACCGGGGCCGCCCCGCGCGTGGCCTACCTGCTGCTGCGTCTTCCGGCGGCGCTGTTGTGCGGCTACCTGGCGCCCACGGCGCTGACGCTGGTGGCGGTCTTCGTCGGCGGCGCCGCGCTGGAGCTGTTCACCGGGGGCGGCACCTACGTGCCCGTGCTCATGCCCGGCGCGCGGATACACGTCTCCAGCGTCAGTGTGGGCCTGTTCATGGGCTCGGTCGTCCTGGCGGCGACGTGGCTGGTGGCGGCGCTGGCCTCGGCGGCCGACCGTGCCCTGGCCCGCCGCCTGGTGGGCCCCAGCAGAGAGGACCTGCTGCACCGGCGCATCGACGAGCTGACCTCCACCCGGTCGGGCATCGTCCGGGCGGTGGACGAGGAGCGGCGGCGCATCGAACGCGACCTGCACGACGGGGTCCAGCAGCGCGTGGTGGCGCTGGCCATGCTGCTGGGGCGGGCCCAGCGCGGCCACGACCCCGAGCGCGCGGCGCGGCTGGTCCGCCAGGCGCACACCGAGACCCGGGTGCTGCTGGACGAGCTGCGGGAGGTGGCCTGGCGGGTCTACCCCACCGCGCTGGACGCCCTGGGCCTGGAGGCGGCGCTGACCGAGGTGGCCGAACGCAGCCCCCTGCCGGTGGAGGTGCGCGCGCGCCTGTCGGCCCCGCCGCCCCGCGAGCTGGCCACGGCGGTGTACTTCGCGGCGCGCGAGGCCATCACCAACGCCGTCAAGCACGCCGGTGCCGGGATGGTGATCGTGCACTTGGACGACGCCGACGGATTTCTGGACCTGCGGGTGCTCGACGACGGCCGCGGCGGCGCCGACCCCGCGGGCGGCGGTCTGACCGGCCTGGCCAGGAGGGTGCGGGCGCTGGACGGCACACTGGCGGTACACAGTCCCCGGGGCGGTCCGACCACGGTACGCGCCGTGCTGCCCCTGACCACGATACGGAGCCCCCATGCGCCTGGTGATCGCTGACGACTCGGTCCTGCTCAGGGAGGGCCTGGTGCGGTTGTTGGAGGAGGAGGGCCACGAGGTGGCGGCGGCGGTCGGCGACGCCGACGCTCTGTTGGCCGCGGTCGCCGAGCACGCGCCCGACGCCGCCGTGGTGGACGTGCGGATGCCGCCCACCCACACCGACGAGGGGCTGCGGGCGGCACTGCGCATCCGCGCCGACCACGAGAAGGTGGCGGTGCTGGTGCTGTCGCAGTACGTGGAGCAGCGCTACGCCGCCGAACTGCTGGCCGGTGCCTCGGGCGGGGTCGGCTACCTGCTCAAGGACCGGGTGTCGGAGGTGGGGGAGTTCCTGGAGGCCCTGGAGCGGGTGCGCGCGGGCGGGGCGGCCTTCGACCCCGAGGTGGTGCGCCGGCTGCTGGCGCGCACCACCCACACCGACCCGCTGGCCCGGCTCACCCCGCGCGAGCGCGACGTCCTGGAGCGCATGGCGCAGGGGCTGAGCAACGCCTCGATCGCCGAGCGGCTGTACGTGTCGCTGAGCGCGGTGGAGAAGCACGTCAACTCGATCTTCGACAAGCTGGGTCTGGGGCACGCCTCCGGCTACAGCCGCCGGGTGCTGGCGGTGCTGCGCTACCTGGACAGCTGAGCGCGGCCGCGGCGGGGTTCGGGCGGCACGGACCGCAAAGGGCACGCGTACCGCCAAGTCGGGGGTCGAGGAGGATTACTACAGGATTTGGCGGTAGAGCCGTGTCCTGGGCTTCGACCACATCAACTTCCTGGGCTCCTACACCTTCCCCACCGTGGAAGACCTGCGTCCCCTGCGCGACCCCGACCAGAGCGACTGATCCTGCGGGCTCGGACCGATTCTGAGAAACCACCTCGTGGCGGGCAGGGTCAGGCCGCCACGCCGGCGGGCGCCAGCCGCCCGTCGCGCATCTCCCAGACCGCATCCGCCTGGTCCAGGTACTCGGTGTCGTGGGTGACCAGAACCGTCGCCAGACCGAACCGGGCGGTCAGCTCGGCGATGAGGTCCACGATCGCCCGCCCCCGCTCGTGGTCGAGCGCGGCCGTGGGCTCGTCGACCAGCAGCACATCGGGGGTGCCGGTCAGAGCGCGGGCGATGTTGACGCGCTGCCGTTCGCCCCCGGACAGGTGCGCGGCGCGGCGGTGCTGCCGGCCGTCGAGCCCGACGGTGGCCAGCAGGTCGGCCGCGGCCGACCGGTGCGCGCGCGGACGCCGTCCCCGCATGTGCTCGGTGACCAGCAACTGCTCGACCGCCGTCAAGGACCCGATGAGGTTGGACTGCTGGAAGACGATGCCGATCCGGTCGCGCCGTAGCCGCGCCAGCTCCGCACGGGACAGCCCGCGAGTGTCGGTGTCACCGATCCGTACCGTTCCCGTCTCGGGGCGGATGAGGGTGGCGGCCACCGAGAGCAGGCTCGATTTGCCCGAGCCCGAAGGGCCCACCACGGCGTGCAACTCGCCGGGGGCCACCGTCAGCGACACCCTGTCCAGGGCCGTCACGGTGCTGTCGCCGTCGGGGTAGGTCAAGGTCACATCGGACAGGGTCATGCTCATCGGACGCCTCCCAGAGCGGTCAACGGGTCGACGGAGGTGATGCCGCGCACGGCGAGGACGGCCCCCGCCATACCCAGGGCGGCCATGCCCGCGATGGGCGCCAGCACGGTGGCGGCGGTCAGTTCGAACGGGACCGCTCCCGCCGCCAGCGCGCCCAGGGCCACGCCCAGGCCGCCGCCCGCGGCGGTACCGGCCAGCAGTACCAGAGCGGACTGGCCCAGGGCGTCGCGCAGCAGGTAGCGCGTTGAGGCGCCCAGCGCCTTGAGGATCGCGATGTCACCGGTGCGCTGCACCGTCCATACGGTCAAGAACGCACCGACCACCAGGGCGGAGATCGCGTAGAGGAACCCCTGGATCATCAGCAGGGAGCCGTTCTCCGAGGCGAACGCGCCGATCGCGGCGAGGCTGTCGTCGCGATCGGCCGAGACGGTGTCCGCCGCGGTGTCGATCGCGTCGAAGTCGGCGGTGCCGTCGGTGCCGGCCGCCACCACGGTGCCCACCGGGGTGTCCTCGCCCGAGTCGGGTACGAACGACTGCCAGGTGTCCAGCGACGTCCACACCGCCGGGGTGTGGCTGTAGGAGTCGTCGCCGCTGACGGCGGCCACCGTCAGCTCGGTGCCGCCCAGGGTGAGGACGTCGCCTTCGCCGATCCCCTCCTCCTGGGCAAGGGATTCCCCGATGACGAGGGCGCCGTCGGCGGTGCCCTGGGGGGCGAGTCGGCCGTCGGGGTCGGCGGCGAAGACGGTGGCCGCGAAGGACGAGCCGTCCTCGGCCTCCAGCCGGCTCTGGGTGATGCCCAAAGGCTCGGCCCACGCGATCCCGTCGGCGGCGGACCAGGCGTCGACCTGGTGCGCGGTGACCGAGCTGTCGGCGTAGGACTCCTCGGGCTCTTGGTCGCCTGCGGCACCGAAGGCGACGCGCTCGGCGGGCAGGTTCTCGACCGCGGAGGTGGACTCCGCGGCCAGACCCGCGGTCAGCCCCGACAGCAGGACGACCAGCAGGGTGATGAGGCCGACGACCGACCCGATGAGCGCGAACCTCCCCTTGGCCGCTCGAATGTCTCGGAGTGCGACGAACACGGTGCTCCCTTCCGGCAGGCGGACCCGGCGGCCCGCTCGTTCTCCACCCTCCGGGAAACCGGCCCCTGTGCCATCGGGGCGATGGTCGAACGGCGGGCATCGAACGAGGGAGCCGAAAATCCACCTCATGATGGATACCGGCGGTGCCCGCACCCCGCATACGCTGCGCCGGGGCATGATGAAAGCGCGAGAGGGGGTGGCCCCATGGGCGAGGCCGGACCCACCGGCGGGACCGTGCTGTGGCTGCTGCGCGCCATCTTGCACACCGCGTTCTTCGCGCTCCTGGGCATCGGTGCGCTGCAGACGGCCACCGACGGCCTCGCGGCGCCCGCCGACCGCTGGGCTGCCGTATTCGGCGCCCTGGTGCTGGCCGCGGTCTACGCCGCTGGGCCGCTGATGCGGCACCGCGCTCGGTCGCGCGCGACCGCTTTGGGATGGCTGGCCGCTGTCACCGCGCTGTGGGCCCTTGTGCTTCTGACCGGACCGGACTTCTCCTGGGTCGCTTTCCCGCTGTTCTTCCTGCACCTGCACCTGCTGCGGCGGCGGCACGCGGTGGTCGCGGTCACCGTCATCACCGCCGCCGTCGTCGCCGCCCAGGCCCTGCACCTGGGCGCCCTCACGGTCCCGGTGGTCCTGGGCCCCGTCATCGGCGCTCTGACATCGGTGGTCATCGCCCTGGGCTACGCGGCGCTGTACAACGAGAGCGAGCAGCGGCGCCGGCTCATCGACGACCTCACCCGTACCCGCGGAGACCTGGCCGCGTCCCAGCACCGCGCCGGGGTGCTGGCCGAGCGCGAACGCCTGGCCCGCGAAATCCACGACACCCTCGCCCAGGGCCTGTCGAGCATCGTGCTGCTGCTGCGCTCCGCCGAGGGAGCGACCCCCGGCGTCACCGGGCCCGCACGGGAGCGGATCGCCGAGGCCCGCGCCACCGCGGCTGAGAACCTGGAGGAGGCACGCCGCTTCGTTCGCGACCTCACCCCGCCGTCACTGGAGAAGGGGTCGCTGGTGGAGGCGCTGCGGCGGGTGTGCGAGCGGGCCGCCCGGGAGGGCGGCCCGGAATCCGTCCTGCGCGTGGATGGCGATCTGGTACCACTACCGCGCGACTACGAGGTGGCGCTGCTGCGGGCCGCGCAGGCCAGCCTCGCCAACACCGTGGCACACGCGGGCGCCACGCGAGCAGTGGTCACACTCGGGTTCCTCGACGAGGAGGTCACCCTGGACGTGGTCGACGACGGCCGCGGGTTCGCCGCCGAGCCCACGGTGCCGCGCCCGGACGGCACGGGGTTCGGCCTGGCCGCGCTGCGAGAGCGGATGACCGCACTCGGCGGCCACCTGGAGGTGGAGTCGGCGCCCGGCGAGGGCACCGCCGTGGCGGCAAGGCTCCCGCTGGCCCGAGGCGCCGCAGCCAACGGTGAGGGAACGAAGGACGGAACCGATGAGCAGACCTGACCCCGAGGACGGGGCCCCGCTGCGCATCCTGCTGGTGGACGACCATCCGGTCGTGCGACGCGGTCTGCGCTCCATGTTCGAGGACCACGGGGGCATGCGCGTGGTGGGGGAGGCCACCGACGGAACCCAGGCCCTCCAGGCCCTGGCCGCGCTGGTCGCCCCTGAGGGCGCCGGGGTCGACATCGTGCTGATGGACCTGCAAATGAGCCCGGGCATGGACGGGGTGGCCGCCACCGGACGCATCACCGCCCAACCTGATGCGCCGCCGGTCCTGGTACTGACCACCTACGACACCGACGCCGACATCCTGGCTGCGGTGGAGGCCGGCGCATCGGGCTACATGCTCAAGGACGCACCGCCCGAGGAACTGTGCCGCGCCGTGCGTGCAGCGGCGCGCGGCGAGACCGCGCTCGCCCCGCATGTGGCCGCCAGGCTGCTCGGGCGGCTGCGCACGCCCGGCCCGGCGCTGAGCCCGCGCGAGGTGGAGATCCTCGGCCTGCTCGCCCGGGGGCTGGCCAACCGGGCCATCGCTCGCGAACTGTTCATCAGCGAGGCCACCGTCAAGACCCATCTGGTGCACATCTACGACAAGCTGGGGGTCGACAGCCGCACCGCGGCGGTCTCGGTCGCTCTGGAGCGCGGAATCATCCGGTCGGCCTCCAGGGAGGATCGGCCCGGATCTTGAACGTGGCACCTCCGTGACGCACGTGCCGGAGCTGTCCGGCGGCCGCCGCAACGAACTCCGGGAGAAGTGAGTGAGCCCCCACCTCCTGCGCGTGAAGTCACGTCTCTACCGCCAAATCCTGTAGTAATCCTCCTCGACCCCCAAGTCCTTCGGGCGCCGGTGAGGGGCGCCGTTTTCCACAGCCGTTCGGACTCCCGCGCTTGCGCACGGCCTACTTGTCAAGCTAAGATTTACACGTGCAAGAAAAATTGACAGAGACGCTGCGCGTCCTGAAGGCGCGCACGGAAGCGTTCCTCGCATCGCGCGTCCTGACGAGGGACGACGACTGGACCGACTCGCTTGGGCGTGCCGTGAGCATGCGCTCGGCCGCCGACGACGTCGTGCGCGCCGTCGTGGGGCAGGCGCGCCAGGACGGCGTCACGTGGCAGGTCATCGGTGACGCGCTCGGCGTGAGCAGGCAGGCGGCGTTCCAGCGCTACGGAAAACCGATCGATCCCAGAACAGGAGAGCCCATGAACACCACACCGCTCCCCGGAGCCGCCGAACTGGCCGCCTCGGTGGTCGAGGACCTCGCGTCCGGGCGATGGTCACACGTCACCGAGCGGTTCGATCCGGTCATGCGCGACGGCCTGTCGCAGGACGCGCTCGCGGCCGCGTGGGCGCAGATCATCGGCCTGGCGGGAGCCTTCGAGGGGCGGGGGGAGCCGGAGGCCGCCCGGGCCGGCGACGTGACGGTCACGAACACGCCGCTCTCGTTCGAGGCGGGCGACTACACGGCACGGATCACGTTCCGCGACGACCGCACCGTGGCCGGTCTGCACATCCTCGAAGGGAAGTCGTCGTGACCGACGAATCACCGAACGTGTCGGGGACGGCGACGGTCAGGAGCGGATCCCGTATGAGCGGCCGCGACCTGCGCTCCATCGGCGTGTTCACCGCCCTGGCGTTCGCGCTCGCCTGGCTCGTCGCGCTACCGCTCTGGCTCGGCGACGGACTCACCAGCCCCTGGTTCCCGTTCGTGGCCACCGCCGTGATGATGACCCCCGCGATCGCCGCCCTGGTCGTCGTGTTCCTCGTGGAACGTCCGAGGCGGAAGACGTGGACGCTGGGGGTGTGGCCGCTACGACCGGCCCGCAGGCTGCTCGGCTACGCGGCGCTGGGGGTCTTCGTGCCCATCGCGCTCGTCCTGGCGGCGCTCCCGGTCGGCGCGCTGCTGGGGGTCTATCCGGCCGACTTCGCGAACTTCTCCGCGTTCCAGCAGGTCCTCGCAGAGCAGGCGGGTGACGCCGGATCGGCCGAAATGCCGATACCGGTCGGCGCGCTGATCGCCATCCAGCTCGCCACTCTGCCGGTGGCGGCGTTCGTCAACCTCATCCCGGCGCTGGGCGAGGAACTCGGGTGGCGGGGGTGGCTGCTCCCGAGACTGATGCCGCTCGGCACGTTCACGGCCCTGCTGGTCTCGGGCGTCATCTGGGGCCTCTGGCACGCCCCGCTCATCCTCCTCGGGTACAACTACCCCGACGCGCCGGGCTGGCTCGGCCTGACCGCGATGGTCGGCATGTGCGTTGTGGTCGGCGCGGTCTTCGGCTGGCTGCGCCTGCGGTCGGGGTCGGTGTGGCCCGCGGCTCTGGCGCACGCCGCGTTCAACGGGGCGGGTGGGACCTACCTCCTCTTCGCGAAGGCGGGCGAGCACGTCGACACCACGCAGGCCACGATCCTGGGCTGGAGCGGGTGGATCGTACCGCTCGCGCTCGTCGCGGTCCTGATCGCCACGGGACAGTTCTCCTCCGCGAAGCACCCGTCCGCCCCGCCGTCAAAGGAGGGGACCGCAACCGAAGACGGGGCGGCCGAACGAGTGAGCGGCCAGTAGGCACAGCGGACGCCGCGGCCTTCGCGAACGGTCGTGGTGGCGCTCTCCTTCGAATACCGGTCCCCGGCACGGTCTGCTCCCGGGACCTGGAACGGTCAGTCCAGGTCGGCGAGTTTGCCTCTCAGCAACTCCCGCTCGCGCTCGTTGCCGCACCGGCGCAGGGCCAACTCCAGTTCGGTGCGCGCCTCAGCGGTGCGGCCCAGCCGCACGAGCAGCTCCCCGCGCACACTCGGCAGCAGGTGCGAGTCCGCCAGTGCCCCGGCCGCCGCCAACTCGTCCACGACCCGCAGCGCCGCGGCCGGTCCCCGGGCCATGGCGACCGCCACGGCCCGGTTGAGATCCACCACCGGGGAGGGCGCCAGACGGCCGAGCGCCTCGTAGAGCAGCACGATCCGCTCCCAGTCCGTCTCCCGCGCCGAGGGGGCGAGCGCGTGGCACTCGGCGATCGCGGCCTGGAGTCCGTAGGCGCCCAGCCCCCGGCCGACGCTCCCGGCGCGGGCCAGGGCGGCCCGCCCCCGGCGGATCGCGGCGCGGTCCCAGCGGCGGCGGTCCTGGTGCTCCAGCAGCACCGGCCGCCCGTCCGCCCCGGTGCGGGCCGGAAAGCGCGCCGCAGTCAGCTCCAACAGCGCCAGCAGGCCGTGGACCTCGGGCTGGGCGGGGACCAGCCGGGCCAGAACCCGGGCCAGGCGCTGGGCCTCGCCCGCGAGATCGCGCCGGAGCAGGTCGCCTCCGGAGCTGGCCGAGGAGCCCTCTGTGAATATCAGGTAGACCACGTTGAGCACCGAGCCGAGCCGCTGGGCCCGCTCCCGGGCCGGGGGCACATCGAAGGGCACCCGGGCCGCCCCCAGGGTCTTCTTGGCCCGGGTGATCCTGGCCTGCACGGTCGCGGTGGGGACCAGGAACGCCCTGGCGATCTCCTCACTGGTCAGACCGCCGACCACCCGCAGGGTGAGCGCCACCCTGGCCTCCCGCGAAAGCACGGGGTGACAGGCGGTGAACATCAGCGCGAGCACGTCGTCGTCGATCCGGTCCGGATCCCACAGCACGTCGTCGGCCTCCCCCGTGGGGTCGCCGGCCGCGCCGCCCGAGGCGGCGCCGCCCTCGCCCAGGTCTCGGGCGAGGACGGCGTACCTGTCGTCCAGGGCGGAGCGGCGGCGGAACGCGTCGATCGCGCGGCGGCGGCCGACGGTGAGCAGCCACCCCGCCGGGTTGCGGGGCACGCCCTCGCGCGGCCAGGTCACCAGCGCCTCGGCCAGCGCCTCCTGGGCCAGGTCCTCGGCCAGCGCGAAGTCACCGGTGTAGCGCGCGAGCGCGCCGACGATCCGCGCCGAGTCGATCCGCCAGACGGCGGCTACGGCCTCGCGGCCGGTCGGGTCAGCCATCTGCGGTCGGTCCGCTCAGAGCTGGCCGGTTGCCTCGCGCCAGGCCCGCTCCCTCTGGATCCACTCGTTGTCCTGCGGGAACTCGTCGATCGTGGTGACCCGCCGGATCTCGGTCTTGAACCCGGGGCCGCCCATAGGCGCCCGCTTGGCCCACTCCACGGCCTCCTCCTTGGAGGCCACGTCGAGGATGTAGAACCCGCCGAACAGTTCCTTGGTCTCGCCGTAGGGGCCGTCGGTGACCACGGGCGGCTCCGAGGAGTAGTCGACGACCACGCCCTCGGCGGCGTCGTCGAGGCCCTCCGCGGCGACCAGCACCCCGGCGCGGATCAGCTCGTCGTTGTACCGGCCCATGGTCGCGAGAATCTCGTCGAAGTCGATCTCCCCCATCTTCGCGAAGGCCTCGTCGGTGGCGCGCATGATCAGCATGTACTTCATGGCTCTGTCTCCCCGGGTGTCGCGGGCCCCCTCCGGGCCCCTTCACCCCTAGGTCGAACGGGGGGTGCCGCGGATCGACACGTCCACCGATCTTTTTCCGAGGAATTCTGACAGAGTCCGTCCGCGTCCCGGTCCCGCGACCCGCCTACCGGGCCAACAGGTCGCGCAGCGCCCCGACCACCTCGGCCGGGGCCTCCTCGGCCATGAAGTGGCCGCAGGTCACCGTGCTGTGGTGCAGGTCGGGGGCCCAGGCCCGCCACACCGCGGCGGCGTCGTAGCCCAGCGCCGCGCCCCAGTCCTGCTGGAGCACCGTCACCGGCATGGCCAGACGCCGCCCGGCCGCGCGGTCGGCCTCGTCGTGCTCGACGTCGATCCCGGCCGAGGCCCGGTAGTCGGCCACGATCGAGGGCACCGCCTCGCGGGAGGCCCGCAGGTAGGCGGCGCGGACCTCGGCCGGGATCGCCTCGGGGTCGCGCGTCCAGATGTCCAGGAAGTGCCCGAAGAACGCGTCCGGGCTCGCGCCGATGAGCTGCTCGGGCAGGCCCGGGGGCTGGGCCATGAGGTACAGGTGGAAGCCCACCGCGGCAGAGGCCCCGCGCATGACCTCCCACATGTCCAGGGTCGGCAGCACGTCGAGTGAGGCCAGGTGGGTGACGGTGTCGGGGTGGTCCAGCCCGGCGCGGATCGCGACCAGGGCGCCGCGGTCGTGACCCGCCAGGGCGAAGCGTTCGTGGCCCAGGGCGCGGGCCAGGGCGACGACGTCGGCGGCCATGGTGCGCTTGGCGTAGGCGTCGCCGTCGGTGCCGACGGGCTTGTCGCTGTCGCCGTAGCCGCGCAGGTCCGGGCAGATGACGGTGTGGTCGGCGGCCAGGTCGGCCGCGACGTGCCGCCACATCAGGTGGGTCTGGGGGAAGCCGTGCAGCAGCACGAGGGGGCTGCCCGAGCCGCCGACGGCGGCGTTGAGCGCCACGCCCTCGGCGACGGGCACGCGCTGGTAGTCGAATCCCTGGATCCTGGGTTCCACGGTGGTCTCCTCGGTGGATCGGAGTCCGGTCCCCGGCGGTCGCCGGGGCTCTCGGTCGTCCACGAGCCTGCCGGGGTCCCATGAGCAGCCGATGAGCAACGGTTGAGCGGGGGCGTCGGCGGCCCCGGCCGGTGCGGACGGCCGGATAGGTTTGCTGTCATGGAGGGGGAGGTGACACGGGCGGCGGTGTCCTTCCGCGTGCTGGGCCCCCTGGAGGCCGCCGGCGCGCACGGACCGCTCGCCCTCAAGGGACCGCGACACCGCGCGGTGTTGGCCAGGCTCCTGGTCGCCGAGGGCCGTGCCGTGCCCGTGGACCGCCTCGTGGACGACCTGTGGGAGGCGCCCGCCGAGGGCTCTGTGGCTGCGGTGCGCACCTTCGTCTCGGCGCTGCGCCGGTCCCTGGAACCGGACCGGCCCGCCCGGCGGCCCGCACGGCTGCTGGTGACCGCGCCGCCCGGCTACGCGCTGAGGGCCGCTCCCGAGGCGGTCGACGCCCGGCGCTTCGCCGGGGCCGTGGCCCGTGGCGGCGCACTACTCGCCGAGGAGCGGCCCGGTGCGGCGCTGGTCGGGCTGGAGGAGGCCCTCGGGTGGTGGCGGGGTCCGGCCTACGCCGAGTTCACCGCCTACCCCTGGGCGCGCGCCGAGGCCGACCGGTTGGAGGGGCTGCGGCTGCTGGCGGTGGAGCGGCACGCCGAGGCCCTCCTGGCGCTGGGGCGGGCGGGTGACGCCGTGCCCGCCCTGGAGGCGCACGCCCTGGCCCACCCCCTTCGCGAGAACGCCTGGCGGCAGTGGGCGCTTGCCCTGTACCGCTCGGGCCGTCAGGGTGACGCTCTGGCCGCGCTGCGCCGCGCACGCCAGACCCTGGCGGAGGAACTGGGGGTGGACCCCGGCCCCGAACTGCGGCGGCTGGAAGCCGACGTCCTGGCCCAGGCGCCCCACCTCACCCCGCGTGCCGCCTCCACCGCTGTTCCGGCACGGGCGGAGGGCGCGCCCGAACCCGTTCGGCGCCCCTTCGTGGGCCGGACCCGGGAGGTGGAACTGCTGGAGGGGGCTGCCGCCTCCGCCGCGCCGCACTCTCCGGCCCGGGTCGCGCTGGTCTCCGGTGACGCCGGGGCGGGCAAGACGGCCCTGGCCGAGGAGCTCGCGCGGCGGCTGGCCGGGCGCGGGTGGACCACGGCCTGGGGGCGCGGTCCCGAGCACGAGGGGGCGCCCGCGACCTGGCCCTGGACGCAGATCGCCGCCGTGCTGGCGGCGTCCGCGGACACCGACCGCGACACCACGGGCACCGCGGTCCGCGGTGACACCATCGGCCTCACCACGGACGACGACGCCGCAGACCCGGCATCCAACGCGAGCCCCGCCTGGACGGACAGGCCCTCCACGGGCACAGGCCGGGGTGAGGCCGCCACAGAGCCCGGGAGCATCGCCGCCACCGCCCGAAACAACGAAACCGTGGCGCCGGGGAGTGCCTCCCCCGACCCCGCGGCGGCCCGGTTCGGCGTCCTGCGCCAAGCCGCCCGCCTGCTGGCCTCGGCCGCGCGGCGCGGCCCCGTCCTGCTGGTCTTCGACGACCTGCACCGGGCGGCGGAGGAGACCCTGGAACTGTTCACCTTCCTGGCCGCCGAACCGCTCCCCGGGCCCGTGCTGCTCCTGGGGACCCACCGGACCGGCGAGGTCCACCCCGCGCTGACCGCGGCCCTGGCCCGGCTCGCCCCCGGCGAACCTGCCCGCGTCTACCTGGGCGGGCTGGCCGAGGACGCGACCGAGGCGCTCGTAAGGGCCCTGGTCGGCCGCGACGTCGGCGGGCGGGCGCTGCGCGCCGTCCACCGGCGCAGCGGCGGCAACCCCTTCTTCGTCCGTGAGCTGGCCCGTCTGCTGTCCGACGGGGACGGCGCCGCGCTCGACGCGGTCCCCGCCGGGGTGCGCGACGTCATCCGCCACCGCCTGGGCTCCCTGACGCCCGGGGCCCGGGACCTGCTGCGCCGGGCCGCCGTGATCGGCCGCGACGTCGACCCCGACGTCCTGTCGGCCCTGTCCCAGGACGGGGAAGCCCTGCTCGACGCCCTGGACGAGGCGCTGGAGGCGGGCTTCCTCACCGACCGCGCCGAACCGGACGAGCCCGACGGCGCACCCGGTCTGCGCTTCGCGCACGCGCTGGTGCGCGACACCCTCTACCAGGACCTCTCCCGACCCCGCCGGGCGCACTTGCACACGGCGGTGGCCGAGGCCGTCGAGGCGCTGCACGCAGACCGGGCCGACGTGCTCGCCCACCACTTCGGGCGGGCGGGCACCCGCGCCACCGCGGCCCGGGCCGCGCACCACGCGCGCACGGCCGCCCTGCGGGCGGAGGAGCGCTTCGCCCCGCACGAGGCGGCCCGGCTGTGGCGGGAGGCCGTCGCCGCCCACGACCGCTCCGGCGAGGACCTGCCCCGCGAACGCCTGGAGGCGGTCATGGGCATGGTGCGGGCGCTGGCCGTCACCGGCCGTCTGGAGGAGGCCCGCCACCACCGCGCCCGGGCGGTGGCCGCGGCCGAGGAGTTGGGCGACGCCGAGCTGGCGGCTCAGGTCATCACCGCCTTCGACGTGCCCGCCCTGTGGCCGCGCAACGACGACGAGGCTCTGGCCCGCCGGGTCGCCGGGGCCGCCGAACGCACCCTGGCCGCCCTGCCCGAGGACCGCCTGGAGCAGCGCGCCCGCCTGCTGTGCGCCCTGGCACTGGAACTGCGCGGCGCCGCCACCGGACGCGGACCGGACGCGGCCCGCCTGGCCGAGGAGACCGCCCGCGGGCTCGGCGACCCCGCCCTGCTGTGCCTGGCGCTCAACGCCCGGTTCATGCAGTCCTTCCAGTGCGCCGGACGGGCCCCGCAGCGCGTCGAGATCGGCGCGGAACTGGTCGACCTGGCCTCCCGGCACGGCCTGGTGACCTTCGAGGTGCTGGGCCACCTCGTCCTGGTCCAGGCCTACTCCGCGCTCGCCGACTTCGGCGCCGCCGACGCCCACGCGGCCGACGCCGACCGGCTGGGCTCGCGTTACGGGATCGCCCTGGTGGGGGTGTTCACCCGGTGGTACGAGGCGCTGCGCACGGCCGCGCGGGGGTCCGTCGAGGAGGCAGGGGCCGCCTACCGCTCCGCGAGCGTGCGGCTCGCCGACACCGGCATGCCCGGGGTGGAGCAGGGCATCCTGCCCCTGGCTCTGCTGTGCCTGCGCCTGCGGGGCGGCCGCCCCGCAGCGGTGGACCCCCGCCAGGACTGGGGCCCCTACGCCCCCTGGGCCGAGGCCCTGGCCCGGCCCGGGTCAGCGCCCCTCCCGCCCGACGCGCCGCCCGGCCTGCTCGGGGAGGCCCTGACCTGCCTGTCCGCCCGGGCCGCCATCGCCGTCGGCGACCGCCCCGCGATGGAGCGCGCCCACCGCCTGCTCTCACCCGCCGCCGGGGAGCTGGCCGGTGCGGGCAGCGGTCTGCTGACCCTGGGGCCGGTCGCGCACCAGCTCGGCGACCTCGACCGCGCGCTCGGACGCCGCGAGCGGGCCGCGGAGCACTACCGGCTGGCCCTGCGCGTGGCCGCCCGGGCCGGGTCGCCGCACTGGACCGCCGCGGCCCGGGCCGCCCTGGCCGAACCGGACTGAGCACCCGACGAATCGGGCCGCGGAGCGGCGCGGTGGCCGATCCGGTGGCTCGCGGACACCCGCACACGCGGTTCGGGGGTCGGGTTCGAGCGCAGGCGGCCAGAGGCCGCGGGCGCCGAGTGCGGTGTCCGCGAGGGCGTCGGCGATCGCGAACGAGAGGCCCGCTCCCGCCGTGCATCGGTCATGCCGCCGGAGCACCCGGGCCAGTGCCTCGGCAGGGGAGGAGTCCGGAGTCAGGGATCCGGTCGGCGACCGCGTCACGCCCTCCGGGATGTGTAGTTTGGCCCTCCTGTGATAAAAAGTTAGGCGTGCCGAACTTTCAAGATGAGGCTTCTTCACATTTCTGGTCGGCGAAGCTCCCCGCCGCCTCCCTCGCCCTCGTCCTGGGCCTGACCGCCTGCTCCTCCTCCGCCGGACAGGAGCGCGACGACGGACGGCTCCTGGTCCTGACCACGTTCACCGTCCTGGCGGACATGGCACGCAACGTCGCCGACGGGCGCGTGGAGGTCGCCTCGCTCACCCGGCCCGGAGCAGAGATCCACGGCTACGAGCCCACACCCGACGACCTCGTCCGCGGCCAGGACGCCGACCTGATCCTGGAGAACGGGCTCGGCCTGGAGGCCTGGTTCAGCCAGTTCACCGAACGCGTTCAGGCCCCCACCGCCGTGCTCAGCGACGGCGTCGAGACCATCCCCGTCTCCGCGGGGGAGTACGAGGGCCAGCCCAACCCCCACGCCTGGATGTCGCCCGACAACGCCCCCGTCTACGTCGACAACATCCGCGACGCCCTCACCGAACTCGATCCCGGGGGCGAGCAGGCCTACGCCGAGGCGGCCGAGGCCTACAAGGACGAGATCAGCGAGGTCGGCGACTACCTGGAGGACGAACTCGCCGGGGTCCCCGACGGCTCCCGCGCCCTGGTCACCTGCGAGGGGGCCTTCTCCTACCTGGCGCGCGACGCGGGGCTGACCGAGATGTACCTGTGGCCGGTCAACGCCGAGACCCAGGGCACCCCCCGGCAGACCGCCGCCGTCACCGAGTTCGTCCGCGACAACCGGGTGCCCGCAGTCTTCTGCGAGAGCACCGTCAACGACGGCTCCCAGCGCTCGGTGGCGCGCGAGACCGGCGCCGCCATGGGCCGGACCCTCTACGTCGACTCCCTTTCCGAGGAGGGCGGCCCCGTACCCACCTACCTGGACCTTCTGCGCCACGACGCAGAGGCCATCGTGGCCGGGCTGCGGGGGGAGGAGCGGTGAACGCCGCCATCGAGGTCACCGACGCCACCGTCCGCTACGGCGACGTCCTGGCGCTGGACGGCGTGAGCCTGTCCGTCGCCCCCGGCCGCGTCTGCGGCCTGCTGGGCACCAACGGGTCGGGCAAGTCCACCCTGTTCAAGACCGTGCTGGGCCTGGTCCCCGCCGACGGGGGGCGGGTGCGGATCCTCGGGCGCACCGGGGCCGCCGCCCGCCGCCGCGGGCTGGTGGGCTACGTGCCCCAGTCCGAGCAGGTCGACTGGGCCTTCCCGGTCCGTGTGCGCGACGTGGTGATGATGGGCCGCTACGGGCGCATGGGACAGCGCCGCCGCCCCCGCCCCGCCGACCGGGAGGCGGTCGAGCACGCCCTGGACCGCACCCACCTGGGCGATCTGGCCGACCGCCAGATCGGCGCGCTCTCCGGCGGCCAGCGCAAACGCGCCTTCGTGGCCCGCGCCATCGCCCAGGGAGCCGACGTGCTACTTCTCGACGAGCCCTTCGCCGGGGTCGACAAGCGCTCGGAGGGGCGCATCACCGAACTGCTGCTGCAACTGCGCGGCGAGGGCCACACGCTGCTGGTGTCCACCCACGACCTGGCCCAGGTGCCCGCCCTGTGCGACGAGGCGGTGCTGCTCCAGCGCCGCGTCGTGGCGCACGGCCCACCCGAGGAGGTCCTGCGCCCGGAGATCCTCATGGAGGCCTTCGGGGTCCACACCGGCGAGGAGGGGACGGCATGGACGCGCTGACCGCGATCGCGGAGTGGTTCACGGTGCCCCTGGGCTTCGACTTCGTCCGGCGCGCCCTGCTCGTCAGCGTGGTCGCCGGGGTGGCGTGCGCCGTCCTGTCGTGCTGGATGACGCTGGTGGGCTGGTCGCTGATGGGCGACGCCGTCTCCCACTCCGTCCTGCCCGGGGTGGTGCTGTCGTACCTGTTCGGGCTGCCCTTCGCGGTGGGCGCGCTGGTCTTCGGCGCCGGGTCGGTCGCCCTGATCGGGGTGGTGAACCGCACCTCCCGGGTCAAGGAGGACGCCGTCATCGGCGTGGTCTTCACGGCCATGTTCGCCCTGGGCCTGGTCCTGGTCTCGCGGGTGCCCAGCCAGACAGACCTGGGGCACATCCTGTTCGGCAACGTGCTGGGGGTGTCGGACACCGACATCTGGCAGGTGCTCGTCCTGGCCGGGGTGGTGCTGGCGGTGGTCTGGTACAAGCACCGCGACCTGACCCTTTACGCCTTCGACCCGGTCCACGCCCACGCGGTGGGAATCAACCCCCGCCTGCTGGAGACTCTGCTGCTGGGCCTGCTGTCGGTCACGGTGGTGGTGGCCCTCCAGGCGGTGGGGATCATCCTGGTCGTGGCCATGGTCATCGTCCCCGGCGCGACGGCATACCTGCTCACCGACCGCTTCGAACGGATGCTGGTCGTCTCCGCGGCGGTGGCCGTGGTGGCGGCCGTGGTGGGGGTCTTCCTCAGTTTCCACCTGAACGTGTCCACCGGCGGGGCGATCGTGCTGGCCCAGTCGTCGGCCTTCACCCTGGCCTACCTGTTCTCGCCCCGCCAGGGCGTACTGCTGCGGCGGCGCACCGCCGCTACGGGCGCCGCACGTCGATGACGTACTTGCCTCGGACGCCGCCCGCCTCCAGCCTGCGGTGGGCCTCCGCGACGTCGGCCATTGGGAAGACCGTGTCGACCAGGGGACGGACCCTACCCTCCTCGGCGGCGCGTGTGAGCTCGGCGATGCGTTCCGCCGACGGGTTGTTGCTGAAGAGCTTGGTCCGGCCGGGCCGCACGGCGGCCCGGAGCCCGGTGCCGAGCAGGGACCTGAGGACGCGGTCCGGGTCGAAGGCGAGCGTGACCATGCGCCCGCCCCGCTCCAGCCGCGCCTGGTAGGCGCCGAGGTCGGTGCCTACCAGATCGACGATGACGTCGAAGCGGCCGAGGTCCCGCGGCCGGGTCGTGCGGTAGTCCAGGGCCTCGTCGGCGCCGAGTCCTCGGATCCAGTCGAGGTTGCTTGCGCCGGCGAGGGCGGTGACCTCGGCGCCGAGCGCCTTGCCCAGCTGCACCGCGACGCTGCCCACACCTCCGGTGGCGCCGCGGACCAGGAGCCGTTCACCGGGCGCGAGGCGGGCCTTGTCCGTCAGCGCGGTCAGGGCGGTGGTGCCCGCGCCAGGAAGGGCGGCGGCCTCCAGGAGGCCGAGGTTCCCGGGTGCGCCGGCGAGCCGCTGTTCCGGGACGACGACGTACTCGGCGACGGCCCCGAAGACGAAGTGCGGCGTGAGCCCCCACACCGCTTCCCCGGCCCGCCAGGCGCGCACCCCCGCCCCCGCCGCAGCGACGCGGCCCGTGAAGTCGACGCCCACGCCCCGGGGGAACCGGGCACGGGTGATCCCGCGCATCCTGCCCGAGCGGAAGGCGACCTCGCCCGCGTCCACGCTCGCGGCGTGCACCTCGACGAGCACCTCGCCCGCTCCCGGACTCGGCGTGTGCACCTCGTCGACGCGCAATACCTCGGGCGGGCCGAATCGGTCGTACCGCACAGCGCGCATGGTCGTTCTCCCCAGTCTCGCAAAGAAAGTGGGGTGGCCCCCCACTTCATTCCGCTAAGATAACCGGAGAGGCGCCCCACTTAGCAAGCGAAGGAGGTCACGGTGGTCGAGAGCGCGGCGCGAAAGCCCCTGCGCGCGGATGCCCGGCGCAACTACGAACGCATCGTCGCCGTGGCCGAGGAGGCGTTCACGGCCCACGGCGCCGACGCCTCGCTGGAGGAGATCGCCCGCCGGGCCGGGGTGGGCTCGGCGACCCTGCACCGGCACTTCCCCTCCCGGCGCCGCCTGCTGGAGGTGGTCTTCCACGACCGCGTCGAAGCGCTCTGCGCCAGGGCGCGGGAGCACTCCCGCGCCAGCGGGCCGGGCCCCGCCCTCTTCGCCTGGCTGCGGGACCTCAACGCCTACGCCGAGGCCAGCCGCGGTCTGGCCGCCTCGCTGCTGCGGGACGGCCGCGACGCCGACCTGCTGGAGCGCGACGACGGCTGCGCTGCGATGATCACCGCCGCGGCCGGTGAACTCCTGGAGCGCGCCCGTCGGGCGCGGGCGGTGCGCCCCGGTGTGCGCGCCGAGGACCTGGTCGCGCTCGTCAGCGCCATCTCGCTCGCCACGGAGGACCACCCCGACTGCGCGCAGGCGGGCCGTCTGCTGGACATAGCGTTCGCGGGCGTGCGCCCGCAGAAGCCCGGGACCACGACGGGCGGGGGTTCCTGAAACCGGGGCCGGACGCGGTCCCGCCCCCTCGCGGGGGAGGGCGGGCGGCCGGTCCGGAGGGGGTGTCCCTCGCCGGGCGCGCGACCCCCGAAGGGCACCGGTCGTCCGCCGACCGGGCACGGGCACGAACAGAAACGGCGCGGCGGCACGGGGAGTGGTCCGTGCCGCCGCGCCCGGGAGGGGCCGGGCCGGAGGGCGAATTCTAGGGATCGTTGCAACACTGAAGGTCAGTTGCTTGCTTGAAGCAGCTTAGCGAGGCGCTCGGCTGGGGTATCCCAGCCGAGCGTTTTGCGTGGGCGCCCGTTGAGCTGGACGGCCACC
>NZ_LEKI01000115.1:0-19443 GCF_001029525.1 Nocardiopsis sp. RV163
GTTGGGGGGAGAGCGCAGGGGCACGAACGTGTGGGCCGAGGGCTGTCACCAACTGCGGACCTCCTTGGGAGAGGGGCCGAGGGGCCGGATTACTCAGGTAGACGTCGGAACGCCCGGGGAAGTTCCCCGCCTTTTGTCCGGCACGTCCGTGAACGCCCGCTCCGCGAGGAGCCGCCGGACCGCCCGACCCCCGGCCGTCACTGCTGTCCGACGGGCGCCGACGTGGTGGGGCGCGGCACCCGACGCGCCCCAGGGTCCCACGGGTCGAGGGCGCGCCGGTACACGCGCCGGGGGACGCTACCGCCGCTCAGGCGCGCGGGCCGCGCAGGGCCACCAGGTCGGGCTTGCCCGAGGCCAGCACCGGCAGGGAGGCGCGCACCTCGAGCTCACGGGGCGCGGCGTAGGCGGGCAGGCGCTCGCGCACCCACGAGCGCAGCTCTTCCAGGGAGGGCGGCGCGTCGGGGTCGGCGGGCACCACGACGGCGCTCACCCGCTCGCCCCACTCGGGGTCGGACCGGCCCACCACCACCGAGTCGGCCACGGCGGGGTGCTCCAGCAGCCGGGCGTTGACCTGCCCCGGCACCACCTTGTGGCCGCCGGTGTTGACCACCTCGTCCACGCGTCCGAGCACGCTCAGGCGCCCGTCCCCGTCCAGGCGGCCCAGGTCGTTGGTGCGCAGCCAACGCGTCCCGTCGGCGTCGGTGACCAGGGCGCCCGGATCGGCCTCGGCCCCGGGCGCCAGGCGGTAGCCGCTCAGCAGCACCGGCCCCGACAGCAGGACGCGCCCGGCCCCGTCGGCCGAGGGGGACTCCACGCGCACCCGCACGCCGTCCAGCGGAACGCCGTCGTAGACGCACCCGCCGCAGGTCTCGCTCATTCCGTACGTGGTGACCACCCGGCCCCCCGCCCCGCGGGCCTCCCGCAGCAGGGCGGGGTCGGCGGCGGCTCCGCCGAGCAGGATGGTCCCGAACACCGACAGGTCGGTCCCGGCGGCCAGCAGCCGCCGCAACTGGGTGGGCACCAGGGACACGTGCGGGCGCGACCCGCGAGTGAGCTCGGCCACCGCCCCCACCGAGAAGGCCGCGTGTTCGATCCGGCCGCCCGTGGCCAGGGCGCGCATGATCACCTGGATGCCGGAGATGTGCCCGGCGGGCAGCACGCACAGCCACGCGTCGCCGGGGGCGGCCCCGATCCGCGCCACCGAGGCCCGCGCGGAGGAGCGCAGCGCGGCGGCCGACAGCTCCACCCCCTTGGGCGCGCCGGTGGAGCCCGAGGTGGTGACTACCAGGGCGGTGTCCCGGCCCGCCGGGCTGGCGCCGTCCAGCGCGGCGACCCCGTCCGGGGTGCGCAGGGAGGCCGGGCGCATGGCGGCCAGGAGCTCGTCCACGCGCGCCTCGGGGGTCCCGTCCGGGATCGGCAGCAGTGCGGGGCCGTGCCCGTCCAGCGCCCGGGCCAACAGGTCGCCCAGGCGCCGCGGCGCCAGTCCGCGCACCGCCTGGAGGGGGCGTCCCTCAAGGTCACCGGGGTGCGTTCCGCCTGCCTCGACCTGTCTCTCGCGTGCCACGACGGCAAGGGTACGCCCGTGTCCGGGGCGCACGCCCCGGGGGTCGGGCCCGGTGCCGGGCGGCGGGCACCGGGCGCAAGGAGCACCGACCCGCACGCGGGTCCCCGCCCGCCTGGCACAATGCGTAGGGTTGTCGCGTGGACGTGGTGACACGTCCGCGCCGTCCACAGTGTCCCCGTTGAGGAGAAGCGGTAGCCGTGAGCAGCGTGATCGACTGGCAGCGGTCGGGCGAGTATTCCGACATCATCTACGAGACCGCGGAGGGCATCGCCAAGATCACGATCAACCGCCCCGAGCGGCACAACGCCTTCCGGCCCCAGACGCTGTTCGAGCTCCAGGAGGCCTTCAACCTCGCCCGCGACGACTCCTCGGTCGGCGTGATCGTCCTCACAGGCGCCGGTGACCAGGCGTTCTGCTCCGGAGGCGACCAGAAGATCCGCGGCGAGGACGGCTACATGGGCGACGACGCCGTGGCCAAGCAGGGCATCGGCCGCCTCAACGTGCTCGACCTCCAGGTGCAGATCCGCCGCCTGCCCAAACCCGTCATCGCCATGGTCGCCGGCTGGTCTGTCGGCGGCG
The DNA here is from genome assembly GCF_001029525.1 of Nocardiopsis sp. RV163. NCBI lineage: Bacteria > Bacillati > Actinomycetota > Actinomycetes > Streptosporangiales > Nocardiopsidaceae > Nocardiopsis > Nocardiopsis sp. RV163. The sequence goes on from NZ_LEKI01000115.1 coordinate 2,144, forward strand.
GCAACGTGCTCCAGGTCTGCTGCGACCTGACCATCGCCGCGGACAACGCCAAGTTCGGACAGACCGGCCCCAAGGTCGGCTCCTTCGACGGCGGTTACGGCTCCTGGCTGCTCGCCGAGACCGTCGGCCTGAAGAAGGCCCGTGAGATCTGGTACCTGTGCCGCCAGTACAGCGCGCAGGAGGCCCTGGACATGGGCATGGTCAACACGGTCGTGCCGCTGGAGGACTTGGAGAAGGAGACCGTGGCCTGGGCCCGGGAGATGCTGGAGAAGTCCCCGCTGGCGCTGCGCATGCTCAAGGGAGCCATCAACGCCGTCAGCGACGGCGCGGCCGGGATGCAGCAGTTCGCCGGTGACGCCACGATGCTCTACTACATGAGCGAGGAGGCCCAGGAGGGCCGCGACGCCTTCAAGGAGAAGCGCCGCCCGGAGTTCGACAAGTTCCCGCGCCGTCCGTGACCGCTGACGAACCCGACCCGGCGGGCTCGCCCGCCGGGGGACGCGCTTTCGCGGTCGGCCTGCGCAACCGCTTCCGCGGTATCACCGTCCGTGAGGGCATGCTCGTGCGCGGGCCCGCCGGATGGGGGGAGTTCTCCCCCTTCGCCGAGTACGGCCCGCGCGAGTGCGCCCGCTGGTGGGCGGCCTGTGAGGAGGCCGCCCACCACGGCTGGCCCGCGCCGGTCCGCGACCGGGTGCCGGTCAACGTGACCGTGCCCGCCGTGGACCCCGAGCGGGCCCACGCGATCGTCTCCGCGGGCGGCTGCGCGACCGCCAAGGTCAAGGTGGCCGAACGCGGGCAGGACCCCGCCGAGGACCTGGCCCGCGTCGAGGCGGTCCGCGACGCCCTGGGCCCCTCCGGGCTGGTGCGGGTGGACGCCAACGGCGCCTGGGACGTCGACACCGCCGTGCGGATGGTGCGCGAACTGGACCGCTTCGGCCTGGAGTACGTCGAGCAGCCGTGCGCCACCCTGGACGAGCTGGCCGCCGTGCGCCGCCGCGTGTCGGTCCCCGTGGCCGCCGACGAGTCCGTCCGCAGGGCGGAGGACCCGCTGCGGGTGCGCGCCGCCGGCGCCGCCGACATCGTGGTCCTCAAGGTCCAGCCGCTGGGCGGGGTGCGCTCCGCGCTGCGCGTGGCCGAGGCGTGCGGCCTGCCTGCGGTGGTCTCCAGCGCCGTGGAGACCTCGGTGGGCCTGGCGGCGGGGGTGGCCCTGGCCGCCGCGCTGCCGGAGCTGCCCCACGCGTGCGGCCTGGCCACCATGCAGATGCTGACCGCCGACGTCACCGCCGACCCCCTGCTGCCCGAGAACGGGTTCCTGCCCGTGCGCCCTGTGACGGTGGACGAGGCGAGCCTGCGCGCGGTGGAGGTCGACTCCGCCGCCTGGCGGGCCCGCGCCGATGCCGCGCGGTCGGCCGCCGACGAGCTCCCCGGCGCCGGATGACCGCGCCGTGACCGGCGTCGGTGTTACGCCCGGGGCGCACGGTGACGGGAGTACCGGATGTCCGGTCCGCGTGTGTGAGGTGTAACAGCCCTGTTCGTCCTCCGCGGGTCCCGGGTGGGGGTTGACTGTAGGGGCCGGGTCCACATGGTGATACTGGGTACACCTTGAGACGATCGAGAGAGTTGATGAATCCGTCCACCGCCCTGGCGCGTGTCCTGGTCGACGAGCTGGCCCGCTGCGGCCTGGCCGAGGCCGTCGTCGCGCCGGGGTCGCGCTCGACGCCGCTCGCCCTGGCCCTGGTCGCCCACCCCGGAATCCGTGTCCACGTGCGCATCGACGAGCGCTCGGCCTCCTTCCTCGCCCTGGGCCTGGCCCGCGTCTCGCGCCGCCCGGTCGCGGTGGTGTGCACCTCCGGCACGGCCGCGGCCAACTTCCACCCGGCGGTGATGGAGGCCGACGAGAGCGGGGTGCCGCTGCTGGTGCTCACCGCCGACCGGCCCCCCGAACTACGCGGAACCGGCGCCAACCAGACGGTGGACCAGATCGGCCTGTACGGCGGCGCGGTCCGCCTGTTCGCCGAGGTCGGCACCCCCGACCCCGTGCCCGGCATGGTCGCCTACTGGCGGTCGCTGGCCTGCCGCGCGTGGGGCTCGGCGCTGGGCGGGCGCCCCGGCCCGGTCCACCTCAACGTGGCCTTCCGCGACCCGCTGACCCCCGACGTCCACACGGGCGCCTGGCCCGAGCCCCTGGAGGGGCGCGACGGCGGCCGGGCGTGGATCGGCCGCCCGGTGCCGCTGACCGAACCCGCGCCGTTCGTCCTTCCCGACGTCGAACGCGGTGTGATCGTGTGCGGCGACGGGGACTACGACCCGGTGCCGTTCCTGGCACTGGCCGAGGCGACCGGGTGGCCGCTGCTGGCCGAACCGACCTCCAACGCCCGCCGGGCGGACGCGCTCTCCACCTACCGGCAGCTGCTGGCCTCGCCGCGCGTGGCCGCGCGCCCGGCGCCGGAGCTGGTGGTGAGCGTCGGCCGCCCCAACCTGTCCCGGCAGATCCTGGCCTACCTGCGCCGGGCCGAGCGGCACGTGGTGGTCAGCGCGGGCGCGCTCGACGCCTTCTCCGACCCCGTGCGCACCGCCACCGACGTGGTGGCCGCGGTCGCGCCGCCCGCCGGTGCGGGCCCGGGCGCTCCACGGCGCACCGAGTGGTCGCGGACCTGGTCCGAAGCCGAGTCGGTGGCCCGTGCCGCCCTGGACGCCGTGTTGGACGAGGAGGAGGCGCTCAGCGAGCCGAGGCTGGCCCGCGACCTGGTCGCGCACATGCCCGCCGGTTCGCTGCTGTTCGCCGGTTCGAGCATGCCCATCCGCGACCTGGACGCCACCATGCGGGCGCGCTGCGGCGTACGACTGGTGGGCAACCGGGGCGTGAGCGGGATCGACGGGTCGGTCTCCACGGCCATCGGCGCGGCGCTGGCCCACCAGGCCGGTGGCGGGGGGCACGCCTACGCGCTGCTGGGAGACCTGGCCATGCTGCACGACCAGAACGGGCTGCTGATCGGCCCGGGGGAGCCGCGCCCGGACCTGGCGATCGTGGTGGTCAACAACGACGGCGGCGGGATCTTCTCCGGTCTGGAGCAGGCCGGGCACCCCGACTTCGAGCGGGTGTTCGGCACCCCGCACGGGGCGTCGATGGAACGTGTGGCCGCGGTGGCCGACGTGCCCTACACCCGCCTGGAGTGGGCGACCGACCTGCCCAAGGCGCTGCTGGGCGAGGGGCCGCGCCTGATCGAGGTGCGCACGCACCGCCCGGGCAGCGCCGCGCTGCGCCGCCGTATCCAGGCCGCGGTGGATGCCGCGGTTGACGGGGCGCTCTGAGCGCACGCCACCGACTGGGGCGTGCGGCCCACCCCCGTGTTCCAGCGGCGGTCGGCCCGCCCGAGCCCGTCCGCCGCGGCGCCGGGCACCGCGACCGCCTCTTTTCAACCTCCCCTACGACCCGCTCTCGGCATGCCCGGAAACCCCTTCGACCGACAACCGTCTTCCCGCTACCGCTCCGGCCCCGCCCCCGCGGCGCATCGCTTCGCCCGGCGCCGAATCACGGGAGGGGCGACGACTCGGGAGGCGGTTACAGGCGTGTCACGTGGACCCGGCGGGTACGGTGCGCCATTATCACGACCGGAACCCGACGATGTGTGTCCCTCTGGATTCCCAGCGTGACCTACCAGGGCATGCGCCGGATTTGTAGGCGCGTTCACCTTGGTTTCACCTGCGCGTTCGGAATTTCGGCCAAGGTCGAGAGCGTCCGGGGGAGCACCCCGCCGGACCAGGAGGCAATCCGCGCGCCCCGGTCAGACCCCGCACCGACGGAGCGCGCGGGAGCAGCACGATCCCCAAGGAGAAGGTGTGCCCGAATCCGCGCCCCGCCGCCGCCAGCTGCCGTTGATCGGCCAGGTCGGTGGCGGTCGTTCCCGTGCGACATGCAGACTGCGCTGCGGCGACGCCTGTTTCCACCCGGCTCCCAACACCAGCGACAACCCCTACTTCGGGGACATCTTCGCCAAGGCGCTCTCCCGCCGCTCCATCATCCGGGCAGGCGCCGTGAGCGCCGGAGCGGGCGCGTTCGGACTCGCCGCGCTCAGCCCGGCCTCGGCCGACCGCCGCGGCCCCGACCGCCCCCACCCCTCCCCGAGGCCCACCTTCACCAGCGTCCAGCCCAACAACGACGACAAGGTCACCGTCCCCCGGGGCTACGACCAGCACGTCATCATCCGGTGGGGCGAGCCGGTCCTGCCCGGCGCGCCCGAGTTCGACGTCCACGACCAGACCGCCGAGGCGCAGGCCCAGCAGTTCGGCTACAACTGCGACTACGTCGGCTTCCACCAGCTCGACGACGACCACGCCCTGCTGTGGGTCAACCACGAGTACACCAACGAGGAACTCATGTTCCCGGGGTACGCCGGGGGCGACGCCGCCACCGAGGAGCAGGTCCGCACCGCGATGGCCGCCCACGGCGGCTCCATCGTCGAGCTCCAGCGCGAGGGCCGCACCGGCAAGTGGGTGCTCTCCACGGGCGAGCGCTCCTTCAACCGCCGCATCACCGCCGACACCCCCATGCGCGTCACCGGCCCCGCCGCCGGGCACGACCTGCTCAAGACGGCGGAGGACCCCACCGGCACCCTGGTCCGGGGCATGCTCAACAACTGCGCGGGCGGCATGACCCCGTGGGGCACCTTCCTCACCGCCGAGGAGAACTTCAACCAGTACTTCGCCAACGGCTCCGGGTCCGCCGAGACCAGGCGCTACGGAGTCGGCACCGGTGCCACGGGACGCCGCTGGGAGCGTTTCGAGGAGCGCTTCGACCTCTCCAAGCACCCCAACGAGGTCAACCGCTTCGGCTACATCGTCGAGGTCGACCCGCTCGACCCCGAATCCGAGCCGGTCAAGCGCACCATGCTCGGCCGCTTCAAGCACGAGGGCGCCACCACCCGCCTGGCCGACGACGGCCGGGTCGTGGCCTACATGGGCGACGACGAGCGCTTCGACTACATGTACAAGTTCGTCAGCGCCAAGAAGTACGTCGAGGGCTCCCGGCGCCACAACCTCTCCCTGCTGGACACCGGCACGCTTTACGTGGCCCGCCTGTCCGGCAACAGCCCCGCCGAGGAGTTCGACGGCTCCGGCGCGCTGCCCGCGGACGGCGAGTTCGACGGTTCCGGCGAGTGGGTCGCGCTGTGCACCGACACCGAGAGCTTCGTCCCCGGTTTCAGCGTCGCCGAGGTGCTGATCCACACCCGCTTGGCCGCCGACGTCGTCGGCCCCACCAAGATGGACCGCCCCGAGGACTTCGAGCCCAGCCCGGTCACCGGCAAGGTGTACTGCGCGCTGACCAACAACTCCGCCCGCGAGCCCGGCCAGGCCGACGAGCCCAACCCGCGCGGCCCCAACCGGCACGGCCACATCCTGGAGATCGTCGAGTCCGGCAACGACGCGGCCGCCACCTCCTTCGCCTGGAACGTGCCGCTGGTGTGCGGCGACCCCGAGGACGACGACACCTACTACGCGGGCTTCGACAAGTCCAAGGTCATGCCGATCTCCGCGCCGGACAACCTGACCTTCGACAAGGACGGCAACCTGTGGATCTCCACGGACGGCCAGCCCGGCGCCCTGGGAATCAACGACGGTCTGCACGTCATGCCGGTCGAGGGCCGCTTCCGCGGTGAGCTGAAGACCTTCGCCACCGTCCCGGTCGGCGCGGAGGCCTGCGGTCCCTTCGTCACCGAGGACAGCAAGACGGTCTTCCTGGGCCCCCAGCACCCCGGTGACGGCGGCACCTTCGAGGCCCCCACCAGCACCTGGCCCGACGGCGACTTCCCGCGCCCGTCCGTGGTGTGCATCTGGCACAGCGCGGGCCGCGAGGTCGGCAGGTAGTCCCCCCTCCTCCCGCAGGTAGGGACGACGACAACCGGCCCCGGCTTCCATCGTGGGGGCTGCCGGGGCCGGTTCCTCGTGTCCGGGCCCGCCCGCGTGGGCCCGCGCCTCAGAGAGTCCTCTCCAAGCAGAGCGAGGGGGGCTCGTCGGCGTAGGCTCCGAAACCGGGGACGGGCGTGTACCCCGAACGGGTGTAGAACCGCACCGCGTCGGGCTGTCGGTCTCCCGTCTCCAGGCGCAGGCACTTCCAGCCCCGTCCGCGGGCCCACTCCTCCAGGGCCGCCAGGACCAGCGCCGCCGCGCCCGATCCGCGCCGGTCCGGCCGCACGTACATCCTCTTGACCTCGCCCGCCGCGTCACCCAGGTAGCGCAGGCCGCCGCAGCCCACGGCCGCGCCCGAGCCGTCGCGGGCCACCACGAACACCGCGATGTCCCCGGCGGAGGGGCCGCCCCCCGGCTCAGACGGGGTCGGTCAGGGCCTCGCGCATGACCCGGAACTTGGACTCGGTCTCGGCCAGCTCCGACTCCGGTTCGGACCGGGCGACGATGCCCCCTCCGGCGAACAGCCGGGCGCGCGCGCCCTCCACACGGGCGCAGCGCAGGGCGATCCCCCACTCGGAGTTGCCCGCGCCGTCCAGCCACCCGACCGGACCGGCGTAGCCGCCCCGGTCCATGCCCTCGGACTTCGCGATCAGCCGCATGGCCGCCGCGGTGGGTGTGCCGCCCACGGCCGCTGTGGGGTGCAGGGCCGCGACCGCGTCCAGCGCCGAGACCCCGGGGTGCAGGCGGGCGCGCACCGGTGTGGCCAGGTGCTGCACGTTGGCGAGCGCGAGCAGGCGGGGCCGCGCGGGCACGTCCAGTTCCCCGGTGAGCGGTTCCAGCGCTGTGCGCAGGGAGTCCACGGCCATGCGGTGCTCGTCCACGTCCTTGGCCGAGGCCAGCAGCTCCTCGGCCAGGAGCCGGTCGCCTTCGGGGTCCTCGCCCCGGGGGCGGGTCCCGGCCAGCACCAGCGAGGAGAGCTGGTCGCTCTCTCGGCGCAGCAGTAGTTCGGGGGTGGCTCCGACCATGCCGTCCACGGAGAAGGTGAAACAACCGGGGAAGCGCAGCCGCAGCCGCTCCAGCAGTGTGCGCACGTCGATGGGGGCGTCGGCCTCGGCCAGGGCGTCGCGCGCCAGCACGGCCTTGTCGAGCTCTCCCGCGCGGATGCGCTCGACGGTACCGGCCACGGCGCCCATCCACTGCTCGTCGGTCAGCGACCCCTGACTCCACGAGAGCGGACCCACGGGCCGCGGCGCCGACGTCGGGACCAGCGGCTCGGCCGGGTGCTCCCCGTGCGCTTCGGTGACGGTGGTCAGCCAGGCGCGGCCGTCGCGCCGCCCGACCAGCACGCGCGGCACCACCAGGGCCGATCCCGCGGAGGAGGGGGAGAAGGCGAACGTGCCGAACGCGACCGGTCCGGTGCCGGGCACCCCCACCTCGTCGTGGACCTCGGCTCGCTCGGTGAGGGCGTTGATCCAGCGGGCCGCCTCGGTGAAGCGGGTGGTGTCTGTGGGCTCAGCCGATTCGGGCTCACCGGCCAAGTCCAGCCGCGCGGCCCGTCCCCAGCCCACGATGCCCTCGTCGCCGGTCAGCCAGGCCAGAGGGGAGTCCGCGGGCAGGCGGTCCAGCAGGCTGGCGGTGTCGTCGCGCAGGGCGACGGTGCGGACGGACAGGCGGGGCGGGCTCAGGAGGGCGTTCACGGTCCCCGAGTCTAGGACCTCGTCTGGGGCGGTGTGTCCGGTATCGGCCGTGGTGGCCGGGGTGCGCACGTGCTCCCTCACGGGCCGGGGCCGCCGCCTCCCGGCGGGGATCGTGCTCCGCCGCTGCCCGCGCGGGTGCTCCGCGGACCCGCCGCGGCGGCCCTCGGCACCGGGTATGCGAGGTTGTCCACAGATTGCCGCGATCGTGTTCGAAAATTGACTGTCTGGCCTACTCTGGTTCGCGGTGCGGCGTCACGGTGACGGCGGTGCGCGTCCCGATTCCCCTCAGAGGAGACCTGTTCCATGGATTCAGCGGCCCGTGCCGTGCCCCCGCCGTGCGCCGCGCTGCGGTGGGCCGCGTCCGCCGCAGCGGCCACCGTCCTGCTGGCGGGATGCAGCGGCGGGGGCCCCGGGGAGGAGCCGTCGGCCGACGGCGCGTCCGGGGCGGCCGCCTCCGTCCGGTGCGGGGACGGCGGGGCGCAGCGGCAGATGCGCGGGGCGTGGCTGACCACGGTCCGCAACATCGACTGGCCCTCCGAGCCGGGCCTGTCCGCCGAGGAGCAGAAGGCCGAGCTCGACGCCTACCTCGACGACGCCTCCGCCATGGGGCTCAACGCGGTCTTCCTGCACACGCGGCCCACCGCCGACGCGGTCTACGAGTCGGACCTGGAGCCGTGGGCGCGCTACCTCACCGGCGAGCAGGGCGGCGACCCCGGTTACGACCCGCTGGAGTACGCGGTGGCCGGGGCGCACGAGCGCGGCCTGGAGCTGCACGCCTGGTTCAACCCCTACCGGGTGGGCTTCCAGGACCCCGACGTCGAGAACCTGGCCGGGGACCACCCGGCGAGGGAGAACCCCGAGTGGCTCGTCGACTACGGCGTCGAGGCCTACCTCGACCCAGGCAACCCCGAGGTCCGGGAGTGGGTGACCCGCGTGATCCTCGACGTGGTGGAGCGCTACGACGTCGACGGCGTGCACTTCGACGACTTCTTCTACCCCTACCCCAAGGAGGGTGAGGAGTTCGACGACGACGCCTCCTGGGAGGAGTACGGCGAGGGCTTCGACGACCGCGGGGACTGGCGCCGCGACAACGTCGACCGGCTCATCGCCGGCGTGTACGAGGGCATCGAGGCGACCAAGCCCTGGGTGAGCTTCGGGATCTCCCCGTTCGGCATCTGGCGCAACGACTCCACCGACCCCGGCGGCTCGGCCAGCTCGGGCCTGCAGTCCTACGATGCCCAGCACGCCGACACCCGCACCTGGATCCGGGAGGGCACGGTCGACTACGTCGCACCGCAGCTCTACTGGCAGCGGGGTTTCGAGACCGCCGACTACGAGGTCCTCGCCGACTGGTGGGCCCGGGAGGTCGAGGGCACCGGCGTGGACCTGTACATCGGCCAGGCCGCCTACCGGGTGGGCGAGGACGGCTGGACCGGCGGGGACGCGCTCAGCGCCCAACTGGACTACTCCGGCGAGCTGTCCCAGGTGGACGGCGACATCTACTTCTCCATCAAGAACCTGCGCGACGGGGCCGCCGACGCCTACGCCGCGCTGGCCGACGAGCACTACCGCGCCCCGGCCCTGCCGCCGCTCTCCGACGCGCCCGAGGGCCAGGAGCCGCTTGTCGGCGCGGTCGGCGGCGTCACGGCCCGAGTCGCCGACGGGGGGGTCGACGTGGCGTGGGAGGCCGTGGACGGCGCCCGCTTCTACGCCGTCTACCGGCTGTCCGCCGACGCGGCCGCCGCCGGGACCGGGGAGGAGCGCTGCGCCGCGGTCACCGCGGACAACCTCGTGGGCCTCACCGGGCGCACCGCACTGACCGACACCGAGCCGCTGGAGGACGGCGCCGGGTACGTGGTCACCGCACTGGACGACTACCGCGCCGAGGGGCCGTTCGGCGCGGCCGCCCACGTGCGCGGCTGACCGCGGACGAGGAGCGTGCGGGCTCCGGCCGGGGGAGGCGTCCCCGGGCCGGAGCCCCTTCCATGCGCCGGGATACTCGGTCGGGCGCCGCTCGGGTCCGGCGCGCCTGTCTGTCGCAGAACCACAGAACAAGGGCCAAGAAGTAGGCAGCTGCTAGCGGAAAGCCCCTTTTGCCCCAGCAGATGCCAGGGGTAGGTTGGCCCCATGCCGACCTTCCACATCAGCGAGGCCGCCGCCCTCCTCGGCGTCAGCGCCGACACCGTCCGGCGCTGGGTCGACTCCGGCCGCCTGTCCGCCACCCGCGACGCCTCCGGAAGGCGTCTGATCGAGGGCGCGGACCTGGCCGGGTTCATGAGCACGGGGGCCGACGAGGACCCGGCCCGGCACCTGTCCTCCGCCCGCAACCGCTTCCGCGGCCTGGTCACCGACGTCGTCCGCGACCGGGTGATGGCCAGCGTGGAGATCCAGGCCGGGCCCCACCGGGTGGTCTCGCTTATGAGCCGCGAGGCCGCCGACGAACTCGGCCTGGAGGTGGGCAGTATCGCCACCGCGGTGGTCAAGTCCACCAACGTGGTCGTGGAGACCACCGGGGAACGCCATGCGTGATCCCGCCCCCCGCGACCCCCGTTCCGGCGCTTTCCGGCTGGCCCGCGCCCTGTCCGCGGCCGCGCTCGTCCTCTGCGCCTGCTCCCCGGAGGAGGGGCCCGGCGACCGGCTCAACGTCTTCGCCGCGGCCTCCCTCACCGACGTCTTCACCGACCTGGCCGAGGAGTTCGAGGCCGAGCACCCCGGCACCGAGGTGGTCCTCAACTTCGCGGGCAGCAGCGACCTGGCCCTCCAGATCAACTCCGGTGCCCCCGCCGACGTCTTCGCCTCCGCCGACACCGACACCATGGGCCGGGTCGTCGAGGGCGAGGGGCTGGATCCCGACTGGGCCGCTGAGCACGGCGCTCGCGGCGTGGTCTTCGCCGCCAACACCCTGCGCATCGCCGTGCCCCCGGACAATCCGGCCGGTGTCGAGGAGTTGGCCGACCTCGCCGCCGGGGGCACCGCCGTCGCCTTCTGCGCCGAGGAGGTCCCCTGCGGCGCGGCCACCGCCGAGGTCCTGGACGAGGCCGGACTGGAGATCACCCCCGACACCTACGAGGAGGACGTGCGCGCGGTCCTGACCAAGGTCGAGCTCGGCGAGGTCGACGCCGGACTCGTCTACGCCACCGACGTCGTCTCCGCGGGCGACCGGGTCCAGGACGTCGTGTTCGACGAGTCCGACGATGTGGTCAACGACTATCCCATCGGGGTCGTCTCCACGACCTCCGACGCCGCGCTCGCCGCCGCCTGGGTGGACCTGGTGCGCTCGCCCGAGGGCGAAAGGGTCCTGCGGGCCGCCGGGTTCGAGGTCCCATGACGCCCGCCCGCGCCCCAGCCGCGCCCCCCGCCGACACGGCGCCGCGCCGCCGCCCGCCCCGGGCCCGGCGCTTCGGCGGAGCTCCCTGGATCCTGCTGCTGCCCGCGCTCGCGGGCGCGGCCTTCCTCGTGCTGCCCATGGCGGGTCTGCTGGCCAGCGCGCCCTGGTCCACCATGGTCAGCCGCCTGGCCGAGCCCGAGGTCCTGGCGGCCCTGTGGCTGTCCCTGTCCACCGCCACCGCCGCCACGGCCGTGTCCCTGCTCCTCGGGGTGCCGCTGGCCTGGTTGCTGGCCCGCACCGACTTCCCCGGGCGCCGCCTGGTGCGCGCACTGGTCACCGTTCCGCTGGTGATGCCGCCCGTGGTCGGCGGTGTGGCCCTGCTGCTGGTCCTGGGACGCAACGGGATCGCGGGCCGGTACCTGGACGCCTGGTTCGGGATCACCCTGCCCTTCACCCCCGCCGCCGTGGTCCTGGCCCAGGTGTTCGTCGCCATGCCGTTCCTGGTGATCAGCGTGGAGGGGGCGCTGCGCGGCGCGGACCGCCGTTACGAGGAGGCCGCCGCCACCCTGGGCGCCGGGCGGGCGGCCGTCTTCGCCCACGTCACCCTGCCCATGGTGCTGCCGGGCATCGCGGCGGGGGCGGTCCTGTGCTGGTCGCGGGCCCTGGGCGAGTTCGGCGCCACCATCACCTTCGCCGGGAACTTCCCGGGCACCACGCAGACCATGCCGCTGGCCGTGTACGTGGCCATGCAGCGCGACCCCGAGGCCGCCATCGTGCTCAGCCTGATCCTGCTGGCGGTGTGCCTGGCCGTCCTGGCCACCCTGCGCGAGAGGTGGACGAACACCTGATGGCCCCCGACCGCGACCCCGCCGCCACCGCGCCAGCACCCGCGCTGGAGGCCGACCTGCGCCTGAGCCGGGGCGCCTTCACCCTGGAGGCCGCCCTGACGGTGCGCCCGGGGGAGATCCTCGCCCTGCTGGGGCCCAACGGCGCGGGCAAGTCCTCGGCCCTGCGCGCCCTGGCCGGACTGGTGCCCCTCACCGGAGGGCACGTCCTCGTGGACGGGCGCGACCAGACCAGGACACCCGTGGAGCACCGCCCCATCGGCATGGTCTTCCAGGACTACCTGCTCTTCCCGCACATGAGCGCCCTGGACAACGTGGCCTTCGGCCCCCGCCGCCAGGGCCTGTCGCGGGCGGCGGCCCGCGAGCGCGCCGCCGAACTGCTCGCCCACATGGACCTGTCCGCTCACGCGCGCGTCCGGCCGCGCCGACTCTCCGGCGGCCAGGCCCAGCGCGTGGCGCTGGCCCGCGCGCTGGCCGTGCGCCCCCGCCTGCTGCTGCTCGACGAGCCCATGGCCGCCTTGGACGCCAGCACCCGGATCGACGTGCGCGCCCGGCTGCGCCACCTGCTGGAGGAGTTCGACGGGGCCACGGTGCTGGTCACCCACGATCCGCTCGACGCCATGGTGCTCGCCGACCGGGTGGCGGTGATCGAGGAGGGCAGGGTCGTCCAGCAGGGCGAACCCGCCGAGGTGGCGCGCCGCCCCCGCACGGCCTACGTCGCGCGGCTGGTGGGGCTCAACCTCTTCCGGGGCGCGGCCGAGGGCACCACCGTGATGCTGGACGTTGACGGGCCCGGCGGCCCCGTCCGTGTGGAGGCGCACGAGGCGCACCGGGGACCGGCACTGGTGGCCTTCCCGCCGCGAGCCGTGGCCCTGTACCCGCACCGTCCGCACGGCAGCCCGCGCAACGTGTGGCGGCTGACGGTGGAGGGGATCGAGCGGTTCGGCGACCAGGTGCGGGTACACCTGACGGGGAGCCCCTCCCTGGCCGCCGACATCAGTCCGGCGGCCCTGGCGGAGCTGGGGCTGGCCCGGGGGGACCCGGTGTGGGCCGGGGTCAAGGCCGCTGAGGTCGAGTGCTACCCGGGTTGACCCCCGGCCGATCCGGCCCGCGGGGCCGCGTCGGCGCGGAGCGCGTTCGGGTCCGGGCCGGAGGCGTACCCTGTGGAGAGAGCCGATTTTTCTACCCAGAATCGGTTATAGAAACCCACATCGGAAAACCTGTGCATACCTGGATATCTCAGGTACACCCGGGGGAGACTGTAAGTCTGGCGACGACTGTCATTCCCCCCGTGGCCGAGGAGGGTGCCATGTCCCTGAGAGAGCACGAGAGAAGAATCCTCGCGGAGATCGAGCGGCAGCTCAGCGAGGAGGAACCGGACTTGGCCGGACGACTGGAGTCCTTCGGGCCGGGGGATCCCGACGCTCCTGCCGACCCCGGGCTGGGCGGGTGGAAGCCGTGGGTGGCGTGCTGCCTGATCGCCGCGGTCACCGCGGGCCTGCTCGTGATGCTGTTCGTCCTCACCCCGAGCACGCCGCAGCCGTCCGCGCCCGCCGTGCCTACCAGTACCTCGCAGACCACCGGGGATCCGGAGCCCGCACCGCATCCGGAGCCCGCGCCGGAGGGGCCCGGGGCCGTCGGCACGCCCTGACCGGGAGCCCGGTCCGTGACGCGCGGCGCCGCCAGGGACGCGTGACGGGCGGTGTGCGTCCGCCGCACACCGCCCGTCACGCGCCCCGCGTACCCCGTGTCCGGCTCAGGCGCCCCGGCCCAGGACGACGGTCCAGTAGGGTCCGCCGTCGCCCTTCACCACGCCCACGCCGATGTGCTCGGACTCGCAGTCGGCGAGCACCTGGCTGCGGCCGCGGCGCGTCCAGGCCTCCACCGCCTCCTCGGCCGTCTCGAAGCCGCTGGCCACGATCTCGCCCGAAGGGTTCGCGTAGCCCAGGCCGCGCGCCCGGTCCCTGGCCGACGAGCTGCCGCCGAAGAAGCCGCCGCCGGGGAAACCGCTGTCGCCCGCCTGGTCCTGGCTGTGCTCCCGGGCGGCCTGGGTGAGCAGTTCGTGGGCGCTCAGCTTCTCACACCCGTACCCGGGCCTCTTGTCGTTGACCAGCCGCACGACCTCGGCCTCGGCCTCGGTCCAGGGGTCGGCCGGCTCCTCCTGGGACCAGGGCGGGGGCCAGCCGCCGCCGGATCCCGGCCCCTGGGCCCCGGGGGCCCCGACCCCGGCGAACACGTCGCCGGGGTCGGCCGCGCCGGTCACGCCCGCGCAGCACACGGCCGCCGCGGCCACCACCGCGAGGACACGGCCTCGAAGCAGGTTTCGCATGTCTTTCCACCTCCCGTGCGCGGGGGCGCGTGTACCGCGCCGCGCCCGCGCACACCAGGGGCGGACAGCCGTGAAGGCCGTCCGCCCGCAACCTCGCGGGAACTCAGTTCGCCTTGCTGGTGGTCCTGTCCACCGTGGCTCCGTGCATGGAGGCGGTGTAGGTCACGTACTCGTAGTAGACCTTGCCGTCGTCGCCGACGCGGCTGTGGACCACGGTCATGGTGGCGCCCTCGGCGCTGGCGCTGCCGAAGTCCTTCTCGAAGACCGCGTCGGCCATCGCGACCGAGGGCGCACCCAGCGCCAGGCCGAAGGCCACACCGGTCAGGGACAGCGCTCGTCGTAGTCGGACCATCGTCCTTCCCCTCCTCGGGTTGGGTCGGGTCACGCCCGCCGGGCGCGGCGGCCGACACGGCCGCCGCGCCCGGCGGAAACGGAATGCCTAGTTCGCACCGCTCACGATGCTGTGGGAGGCGGCACCGTCGTGGCCCGCCCAGGTGGCGCTCTTCTTGTAGAAGGAGCCGCCGTTGTCCCAGCGGTCGTGGTCCTTGCCGCCCTTGTGGCCGTGGCCGTGACCGTGACCGTGGCCGTGGCCGCCGTCGCCGTCGAAGGCGACAGCGGTCACGCTGTGGCTCGCGGCGCCCTTGATGCCGGCGGCGCTGGACTCACCCGAGAAGAAGCTGTCCGCCATGGCGGTGGCCGGAGCGCCGAAGGCCAGGGCCGGAACGGCGACGGAGGCGAAGGCGATCCGAGTGAGAGTCTTGCGGTTCATCCTGTGTCCTTTCGAGGCGGACCGACGATCTGTCGGCCCGGTGCGGCGCCGATCCCCCCAGCTCGACCCTCGGGAGAACCGTTCTCCTGGCGCCATCCGTAGATCTGCCCCGGACTCCCACTCGCTAACTATTAGTAGTCACCAAATAGCTTAAAGTAATACTTGGTTGTCTTGGGCCGTATTTTTCCTGTTTGGGGTGATCACATGCCCGTGGCCGGGGACACCGGGCCGACCGGCCCCGGAAGGCACCGGGCCGGGGCCGAGGCACACCGCGCAACCCGCGAGCATCGTAGACGCCGGGAACCGGCGCCGACACCGGCCACGCCGGTGCGGCCCCGACGCCGACGGCGCGCACCGGCCACGCCGGTACGCGCCGTCGGGGCCGACCTCAGAGGCCGTTGGTGAAGCTGGCGGCCAGGGGACCGGCCACGGACGAGCCGCCGCCACCGCCCTCGACCACCACTGCGAAGGCCACGTCGCCCTTGAAGCCGACCATCCAGGCGTGGCTGGGCAGCTCCCCGTCCTCGTCGGCGTCCTCGGCGGTGCCGAATTCGGCCGTGCCCGACTTGGCGTGCACCTCGCCCTGGAAGGGCACGTCCTCGGCTGTGCCCTCGGTGACGACCGCGCGCATCATCGTCCGCAGCGCCTCGGCCTGGGCTATCGCGCGGGGCTCGGGCAGGCCCTCCTGGGCGGGCTCGGTCACCAGCACCGGGTGGCGCCAGGAACCGTCGGCGACCGCGGCGGGCACCGTGGACATGTGCAGCGGCGAGGTGAGGATCTGACCCTGGCCGATGCTCTGGGCGCCCAGCATGGTGGCGCTGTCCACCGGCGGGAAGGACGGTTCGAGCGTGGGCACGCCGATGTCCAGCGGCGCGTTCATGCCGAACTGCTCGGCGCTGGCCTGGAGCGTGTCCGAGCTGAGCCGGTCGCCGACCTGCTCCACCAACGCGGTGTTGCAGGAGGTCGCGAAGGCCTCGGTCACCGTCTGTGCGCCGTACTCGGCGTCGCCCGCGTTGACGAACGGCCACCCGCCCAGGTCGTACTCCTTGGGGCAGTTCATCGTGGCGTCCATGCTCATCCCGTTGTCCAGCAGCGAGCTGTAGGAGATGATCTTGAACGACGAACCGGGCGGGTACTGGCCCTCGAAGGCCCGGTTGAACCCGCCGGGCACGTTCGCCGCCGCCAGGATCTCGCCGGTGGAGGGCCGCACCGCCACCAGGCCCGCAGGGTCGGCGGAGTCGATGACGGCGTTGGAGGCCGCGTTCTGGACGGCCATGTCGATGCTGGTGACGACGTCCTCGCCGTCGGCGCCGTCCAGTGTGGCCACCGTGTTCTCCTCGGTGGCCTCCAGGGAGTCGGGGTCCTCGGCGGCGGCCGCGTCGACCATGAGGAGTGTCGTGGCGGCCTCACCGGCCAACCGCTCCTCGTAGGTGCGCTGGAGGCCGCTGACGCCCACGGTGTCGCCGACGCTGTAGGCCGGGCCCAGCCGCTCGACGTCCTCCTCGGTGGCCTCGCCCAGGGAGCCCGCGATCATCTGCAGCGAACCGGAGACGGTGCCGTCCAGGGCGGTGCCGTCGGCGGCCAGGACGCTGCCGCGCTCGCCCCACACGGCGGTGCGTGCCAGGACCTGGCCCTCGCCCAGGTCGGGGTAGGCGACCTCGGGTGAGAACTCCACCCACCACTCGCCGTCCTCGCGGACCAGCGGCAGCTCGCCCTCCCAGCCCCAGTCGTCGGCGTTGGTCAACGACACTGTGACCTCGTAGGGCGCGCTGCCGGCGCCGCCGTCGGCGGTCACCGTGCCGACCTCCACCGCGATGGAGTCCACGCCCAGCCCGGAGTCGATCCCGCCGAGCACCGCGGCGGCGTCGCCGCCCCGGGTGACCGCGGCCAGGCGATCGTAGTCCTGCGCCTCCCAGGCGGCCTCGTACTCGGCGGCCGCCTCCTCGGGTTCGGGCATCGTCAGGACGTACCAGGACGCGCCGCCGCCCACGAGCAGCAGCACCACGACGGCGGAGAGCACGCCGATGAGCAGTCCGCGCCGCGACTTGCGCGGCGCGGGGCCGGGGTCGTAGCCGTCGTCCCCGTGGCGGTCGGGGTCGTCCGGTCCGCCCGCGCCCGGGCCGACGCCGCTGTAGAGGTACTCGAAGCCGTCCGGGGAACCCTGGCCGTGCTGGGGGCCGGTCTCCCCGCGGCCGCCGCGGTCCGGCGCCGGGCCGTCCGCTCCGCCCGGGTAGGGGGTGTCGCCGTGGTGAACGGGCTGACCCGGGTAGGGGTCGTCGCCCCAGGTGCTGGTGCGCCCGTCCGGGGGGCCGTGTCCGGCGGCGGGCCCGCGGAGGCCGTGCCGGGAGGCCGGGGCCTCCTGCCAGGAGTCGTGGGCCCCGCCGCCCCGGGGCCCGTCCCAGTCGCCGGAGGGGCCCTGCGCGGA
>NZ_LEKI01000116.1:0-18939 GCF_001029525.1 Nocardiopsis sp. RV163
GGACTTCGAGGTAGGCCTGTCCGCGCAGGTGGTGGGGGGCTTGTTCGAGGATGGAGAGCAGGGCGGGTACGGCGCTCTCGTCTCCGACGAGCAGGTGCCAGTCGGCCTCCTCCGGAGGCAGGTAGTACACGCCGTCCGCGAGCATGCCCGCCTCGTCGCCGGGAACGGCGGCGGAGGCCCAGGCCGAGGCGGGACCGGCGTCGCCGTGGTCCACGAACTCGATGTCCATCTCCAGGGCCTCGGGGTCGAAGCGGCGCACCGAGTAGCTGCGCACGTGCGGCTGGCGGCCCGGCGGCATGGCGCGGAGCTGCTCGAACCACCGCTTGCCGGCGTCGGCGGGCATGTGCAGCCGGTCCTGGCCCGCGCGGGGCAGGAACAGGCGCACGAACTGGTCCCGGCCGAGGAAGGCGAAGTCGGCCAGCCCGGGGCCGCCCAGGGTCACCGTGACGAAGTGCTTGCTCAGGCGCTCGGTCCGCACCACACGGGCGCGGATCATGGCGCGGTGGCCGGGCTGTTCGACGCGCACGGGGCTTCTTCCTCCTTGTACTGGGGCACGGGGGCGGAACGCCTCCAGGTGAGGTTAGCCGAACCTTGCTTCGCCCGCGCCGCCCCGACCCCGGCGCCCCTCCAGCGGCGGGGACCGGCTCGCCCCGGCGCGGGCGCGCACTTTCCCCTTCGGCGGCCCGGGCCACACCACTGCGAACCACCCGTTCCGTGACGGCGGAGGTCCGAGTGGCGCGTCTTTCGAGGCTATTGTCCGAAATATGAATCTACGTAGTAAAGATACTGCTTGTGCGTTCTGCCTTCAGCGGGGAGCTTCTCCGGCCGGAGGCCGCGTCCAGAACCGGACACGACTGTCGGCGCCGTGCCGGAGAATCGGCGTATGACACAGCCAGCACACCGACACCACGCCATCGACTACCTGGAGCTCACGGTCACCGACCTGGACCGGGCGCGGCGCTTCTACTCCGAGGCGTTCGGGTGGCGCTTCAACGACTACGGCCCCGGCTACTCGGGCGTCCAGAACCCCGAGGGGCCGGACGCCCCCGAGGCGGGCGGCCTCGCGCTGGGCGAGGAGACGCGCGCGGGCGGCCCCCTCGTCCTGCTCTACTCGGCCGACCTGGACCGCTCGGTCGAGGCCGTGGAGGGCGCGGGCGGCAGCGTCGTGCGGGGCCCCTACGCCTTCCCCGGCGGGCGCCGCTTCCACTTCACCGACCCCAGCGGCAACGAACTGGGCGTCTGGGCCGAGGCATGACGGGCGGGCAGGCCCCCGAGGGGGGAGACCCCGCCGTGGAGCACCTGACCGCGACCCTGCGCCGCCGCCGGGAGGAACTGGCGGGGGCGGTCGGGGTGCGGATCGGCAGCGCCCTGGTCGTGCACGCGCTCGCCACGCACATGTGGGCGGGGGTGCCGGTCCCGGCCGTGGCCTGCCACGCCTCCGTCGACCCGCTGCGGCTGCGCGCCTCCGCCGGGCCGGTGACCTGCCGCCGGTGCCTGGCCCAGAGCGGCCAGGAACGGCAGCGGCAGGTGCCCGGGCAGACCGCGCTGGAGGTGTGACCGGCCGCGGCCCGGGTCCGTCGGCACGCGGGGCGCCGCGCTCCTCCGCCGTCGCGGTGCGCGGGTCCCGCACCCGCTTCGACCTATTGGATAGGCCAATCGTCCTTTGTTGCGGCGTGTTCGCCGGGCCGACTCCGTCCCGGTCACCGCCGCCGCGGGGACGGCCCCTCAGTGTGGTCGAACTCGCGTGAAACGCGTACCGGGCGGTGCCGCGGGGCTTTCTTTGTGGGGTTCCCACAACGCATCGCCTTCGCTATGCGTGGTTCGGCCCATTGGTGTACCCGGCGGTAATCGACCAGGGTAGAAAGGGTAGGTGCAGGCGACGCTCCGAGACCCGGACGTCGCCTTCTGCGCGTGGTACTTGGGAGGCTCAACCGGTGTTCAGTCGTGTCGCCATCGTCAACCGTGGAGAGGCCGCTATGCGCCTCATCCACGCTGTCCGGGACCTCTCAGCGGAAACCGGCACGCGGATCGAGACGGTGGCCCTCCACACCGACGCCGACCGCGACGCCGCCTTCGTCCGCGAGGCCGACGTCGCCTACTCGCTCGGTCCCGCCTCGGCCCGTCCCTACCTCGACCACGCCGTCCTGGAGCGCGCCCTGGTCCGGACCGGCGCCGACGCGGCGTGGGTGGGCTGGGGCTTCGTCGCCGAGGACCCGGCCTTCGCCGAACTGTGCGAGAGGATCGGCGTCACCTTCGTCGGGCCCAGCGCCGAGGCCATGCGCAAGCTCGGCGACAAGATCGGCGCCAAGCTGATCGCCGAGGAGGTCGGCGTCCCGGTCGCGCCGTGGAGCCGCGGTGAGGTCGCCACCCTGGAGGAGGCGCTGCGCGCCGGTGAGGAGATCGGCTACCCGCTGATGCTCAAGGCGACCGCGGGCGGCGGTGGTCGCGGTATCCGCATGGTCGCCTCGGGCGAGGACCTGGCCGAGGCCTACGAGCGCACCAGCCAGGAGGCGCTGCGCGCCTTCGGCTCCGGCGTGGTCTTCCTGGAGCGCCTGGTCACCGGCGCCCGCCACGTCGAGGTCCAGATCATCGCCGACGGGCAGGGCACGGCGTGGGCGCTGGGCGTGCGCGACTGCTCGGTGCAGCGGCGCAACCAGAAGATCATCGAGGAGTCGGCCTCCCCGGTCCTGGACGCGGAGCAGACCGCGCACCTGAAGGCGTCGGCCGAGCGGCTGGCGCTGGCCGTGGACTACCGCGGTGCGGGCACCGTCGAGTTCCTTTACCACCCGGGCGAGAGGCTGTTCGCGTTCCTGGAGGTCAACACCCGCCTCCAGGTCGAGCACCCGATCACCGAGATCACCACCGGCACCGACCTGGTCCGGCTCCAGCTCCACGTGGCCGCCGGCGGCAAGCTGGAGGGCCCCCAGCCGGTCGAGTCCGGCCACGCCGTCGAGGCCCGGCTCAACGCCGAGGACCCCGACCGCGACTTCGCGCCCGCTCCGGGCCGCATCGCGCGCCTTTCCCTGCCCGCCGGTCCGGGGGTGCGCGTGGACACCGGTGTGCGCGAGGGCAGCACCATCCCGGCCGACTTCGACTCGATGATCGCCAAGGTCATCGCCTACGGCCGCGACCGCGAGCAGGCGCTGGGCAGGCTGCGCCGCGCGATGGCCGAGACCACGGTGATCATCGAGGGCGGCGCGACCAACAAGAGCTTCGTGCTCGACCTGCTCGACCAGCCCGAGGTGATCGACGCCAGCGCCGACACCGGCTGGATCGACCGCGTGCGCGCCCAGGGGCGCCTGGTCAGCCACCGCCACTCCGCGGTCGCGCTGGCCGCGGCCGCGATCGAGGCCTACCGGGACGAGGAGGAGGTCAGCCGCCAGCGGCTGCTGTCCACCGCGCACGGCGGCCGCCCGCAGGTGCAGCACGAGAGCGGCCGTCCGCTGGACCTGAAGCTGCGCGGCGTGGGTTACCGGGTGAGCGTGGCCCGCGTCGGGGACCGGCGGTTCCGCGTCGGCGTCTCCGGCGGCGGTGACGTGCACCCGGCGGACGTGGAGGTCGAGCGCTTCGACGCGCACAGCGGCCAGATCGTGGTCAACGGCCACCGGTTCCGGCTGGTGTCGGCCACGCACGGGCCGGTGCACCTGGTCGAGGTGGACGGGGTCACCCACCGGATCAGCCGCGACGAGGGCGGTGTGCTCCGCTCCCCGGCGCCCGCCCTGGTGGTGGCGACGCCGTTGGCGGTGGGCGACGAGGTCGAGTCCGGCGCGCCCGTCCTGGTGCTGGAGAGCATGAAGATGGAGACGGTGCTGCGCGCGCCGTTCCGCGCCCGGGTGCGCGAGTGCCCGGTGTCGGTGGGCAGCCAGGTCGAGACCGGTGCGCCGCTGATGCGGTTGGAGCCGCTGTCCGACGGGGACGCCGAGGAGGCGGAGTCGGACACGGAGGCCGTGGCGATCGAGCTGCCCGAGGAGGCCGGTGAGGCGTCCGTGGCCGAGCGCGTGGAGCGCGGCCTGCAGGACCTGCGAGGTCTGCTGCTGGGCTTCGACGCCGACCCGCACGACCGCGGGCGGGTGCTGGCCGACTACCTGGCCGCCCGCGCCGAGCTGGGCGGGCGTCCGGTCGAGGGCGAGCTGGACCTGTTCACCGTGTTCGCCGACCTGTGCGAGCTGAGCCGCAACAAGCCGGGCGGTGAGCTCGACACCGAGCCGCACAGCTCGGTGCACAGCCCGCGCGAGTTCTTCCACAGCTACCTGCAGAGCCTGGACGTGGAGCGAGCCGGGGTGAGCGAGGGCTTCCGGGCCAAGCTCACCCGGGTCCTGGCCCACTACGGGGTCGAGGACCTGGACCGTACGCCGGAGCTGGAGGCCTCGGTCTTCCGGATCTTCCTGGCCCAGCAGAACACGGGCGCCGCGCTGGCGATCGTGTCGGAGCTGCTGCGCCGCTGGCTGGCTGGCGGTCCGCCCGCGGAGGCGCTCAGCGAGCGCGCCGGGCTCGCACTGGAGCACCTCGTGGAGGCCACGCAGGTGCGCTTCCCGGCGGTGTCGGACCTGGCTCGCGGTGTGGTCTTCCGCTGGTTCGCCCAGCCGCTGCTGCGCCGCAACCGGGCCCGGGTCTACGCCTCGGTGCGCGACGACCTGCGCCACCTGGACCGCGACCCGGACGCGCCGGACCGGGCGGAGCGGATCCAGGCCATGGTGGCCAGCGCCGAGCCGCTGGTGCGGCTGGTCGGCCAGCGCATGGGGCGGGTCGGGCGCGACCACGCCCCGCTGCTGGAGGTGCTGACCCGCCGCTACTACGGCAACCGGGGGCTGTCCGGGGTCGCCGCGCGCGAGGTCGGGGGCTGCCGGTTCGTCACCGCCGACCACAACGGCGCGGGCGGTCCGACGCGTGTGGTCACGACCGCCGTGGACATCGCCGCCCTGCCCGGCGCCGTCGGCGCGGTCGGCGAGCTCGCCGCCGACGTGGCCGAGCACGGCCTGGTGGCCGACCTCTACCTCACCTGGGAGGACCAGCCCGACGCCGACGCGATGGCGGTGCGGCTCGGCGGGCTCCTGGCCGAGCACCCGCTGCCCGCGGGCGTGCGCCGGGTCACCGTCACCGTCGCCGGTACCAGCGGCGCGGTGATGCACCACCACTTCACCTTCCGCCCCGAGGGGGACGGCTTCGCCGAGGACCGGCTGATCCGGGGCCTGCACCCGCAGATCGCGCGGCGCCTGCAGTTGCAGCGCCTGCGTGAGTTCGACCTCACCCGGCTGCCGTCGGCCGACGAGGAGATCTACCTGTTCCGGGCGGTGGCCAAGAGCAACCCGGCCGACGAGCGCCTCTTCGCTATGGGCCAGGTCCGCGACCTGACGCCGCTGCGCGAGGCGGACGGGCGCCTGGTCGCGCTGCCCGCGCTGGAGGACACGGTCACCGGGTGTCTGGACGCGATCCGCAATATCCAGGCGCAGCGTCCGCAGAACCGGCGCTTCGACACCAACCGCATCATGATGTACGTGTGGCCGGCGACCGAGCTGACCCCTGAGGAACTGGAGACGCTGGTCCAGCGGCTGCTGCCGACCACGGCCGGGGCGGGGCTGGAGGAGGTCCAGTTCCTGGCCCGCCAGCGCACCTCCTCCGGTGAGCTGACCGAGGTCGCGGTGCGCATCAGCCTGGACCAGGGCCAGGACGCGCGGGTCCACGTCGAGGAGCCCTCGACGGAGCCGGTGCTGCCGCTGGACGACTACCGCCAGAAGGTGCTGCGCGCGGCCCGGCGCGGGACCGTCTACCCCTACGAGCTGACCGGTCTGCTGTCGGGTCCGGGCGGCGGTTTCACCGAGTACGACCTGGACGGCAACGGCGTGCTGGTCCCGGTGGACCGGCCGCGCGGGCACAACTCCGCGGCGATCGTGGCCGGTGTGGTCACCACGCCGACCGTGCGCCACCCCGAGGGGGTCACGCGCGTGGTGCTGCTGGGCGATCCGACCAAGGCGCTGGGCGCCCTCTCGGAGCCCGAGTGCTCGCGGGTGATCGCCGCGCTGGACCTGGCCGAGTCGATGCGGGTGCCGCTGGAGTGGTTCGCGCTGTCGGCGGGCGCGCGGATCTCGATGTCCTCGGGCACCGAGAACATGGACTGGGTCGCGGCCGCGCTCAAGCGGATCGTGGAGTTCACCCAGGACGGCGGCGAGATCAACGTCGTGGTCGCGGGCATCAACGTCGGCGCCCAGCCGTACTGGAACGCCGAGGCGACGATGCTCATGCACACCAAGGGCGTCCTGGTGATGACGCCGGACTCGGCGATGGTGCTCACCGGCAAGCAGTCGCTGGACTTCTCCGGCGGGGTCTCGGCCGAGGACAACTTCGGCATCGGCGGCTACGACCGGGTGATGGGCCCCAACGGGCAGGCGCAGTACTGGGCGCCGAACCTGGCCTCGGCCCGCGAGATCCTCATGGCGCACTACGACCACACCTACGTCGTGCCGGGGGAGGAGGGGCCGCGCCGGGCCAGGACCCTGGACCCGGTCGACCGCGACGTCTCGGCGTTCCCGCACGCGGTGGCCGGCAGCGACTTCGCGACCGTCGGCGAGATCTTCTCCGCCGAGCACAACCCGGACCGCAAGAAGCCCTTCGACATCCGCACGGTGATGCGTGCGCTCTCGGACCAGGACCACGCGGTGCTGGAGCGCTGGGCGGGCATGGCCGACGCCGACACGGCGGCGGTGCAGGACGCGCACATCGGCGGCTGGCCGGTGTGCCTGGTGGGGATCGAGTCGCGGTCGGTGCCGCGGCACGGCTTCCCGCCCACCGACGGGCCCGACACCTACACCGCGGGCACGCTGTTCCCGCGTTCGTCCAAGAAGGTGGCGAGGGCGATCAACGCGGCGTCGGGCAACCGGCCGCTGGTGGTGCTGGCGAACCTGTCGGGGTTCGACGGCTCGCCGGAGTCGCTGCGCAAGCTCCAGTTGGAGTACGGGGCCGAGATCGGGCGGGCGATCGTCAACTTCGACGGTCCGATCGTGTTCTGCGTGATCTCGCGGTACCACGGCGGCGCGTTCGTGGTGTTCTCCAAAGCGCTCAACCCGAACATGACGGTGCTCGCGTTGGAGGGGTCGTTCGCCTCGGTGCTGGGCGGGGCCCCGGCCGCGGCCGTGGTGTTCGCCGGTGAGGTCAACACGCGTACCGCGAGCGACCCGAGGGTGACGGGGCTCCAGGAGCAGGTGTCGGCGGCCAGCGGCGTCGAGCGGGCCGCGCTCAACGCGCGGTTGGCGGAGACGCAGTCCTCGGTGCGGGCGGAGAAGCTCGGCGAGGTCGCCGCGGAGTTCGACCGGGTGCACAGCATCCAGCGCGCGGTCGAGGTGGGTTCGGTGGACGCGATCATCAGCGCCGCCGAGATGCGGCCGCGCATCATCGAGGCGATCGAGCACGGCATGAAGCGTTAGGCAGTGTTTTTTTGGACCTCCGCTTCGGTCCGTGTTCGGGCGCCCGGAGAACAGGGGCCTTCGGCGCCTACGGCGGGTTCGCCGGTTCCTCGCGAACCCGCCTCCGGCACCTCCAGAACCCTGTGGGCGCCCGAACGGACCCCTCCGAGCTGAGGCCCGGTTGAAAAGCGGAACCCGGGGCCGCGCACGCGGGGCGGGGGTGCGGCGGGAGGCCGCGGCCCCGCCCCGTCCGTGCGGTCAGCGGATCTTCTCGCCGTACACGTGGTCGACGGGCATGGTCATGAGCACCCTGCGGTCGGAGACCATGGCCGACCGGTACTCCTCCCAGTCGGGGTGCTCCCCGGCGGCGAGGCGGTAGTAGTCCACCAGCGAATCGACCTCGGGGCCGTGCGGGTCGGTGCCGGGTCCGGTGAGGGTGGCCACGCCCTCGGCGGTGGCCCACGCCCAGCCGTCGGCGCTGGTGACCTGCAGGGTGGCGCGCGGGTCGCGGCGCAGGTTCGCGGTCTTGGCCCGGCCCTCGGTCATGGAGACGTGCAGCAGGTCGGTCTCGGCGTCGTAGAAGGGCTGGACGGGGGAGAGCTGGGGGCGGCCGTCGGCCTTGATGGTGGCCAGGACGCCGAGCCTGCTCCGGGCGAGCAGTGCGCGCGGGTCGAACGTCGTCTCGGTCATCTCCGAAAAACCCCTCTCGGCCGGATGCTGGTGCTGCGGGGCCGTGTGCGGCCGGTCACGAGCCTATCCCCGGGAACGCGCGACGGCTCGGTCCTCGCCGCGCGGCTCACACCGCCGTGTCCTTGGGCCGGGGACCGTGCGACCGGGCCCGCAGCCCGGCGCTCCGGGCCACCCGTGTCCGCTTCGGCCGGGGCGAGGGCGCGGCCTGAGAACTCCGACGCCTCCCCCTGAACCGCGATGACCAGGGCGGGCGCCGGAGCGGTGGCGCGGGTGCGGCCCCTGTGCGCCTTCCGGCGGCGGAGGGCCGAGGCGGCCTTGATAGTCTGCCCGGGCCAGTCGTACCACGTACGTGGTCAGGGAATCCGGTGCGAATCCGGAACTGACGCGCAGCGGTGAGGGGGACGGGCGGGGTACTCACGCCACTGGGGCGGAGGCCGCGGAGACCACGGCGTCGAAGCGGCACCGACCTGGGAAGGCACCCCGTCCGGGCGAACCCGAGTCCGAAGACCTGCTGGCCCCTCCGCGTCGAGTGCGCGGAGGCGTCCCGTGCCAGGCTCCGCGTTCGAGCCCCGACTTCCAAGGCATGCCCATGCTCCGCCGCGCCCTGTACCCTCTTCCCCTCCTCCTCGCCTCATCCCTGGCCCTGACCGCCTGCGGCGCTCCCGCGGACGGCGGTGGCGAGGGGGCGGAGTCCGCCGCCGGAACCGGATCCGCCCCCGCGGTCGACAACTGCGGGCACGAGGTCACCGTCGCCTCCCCGCCCGAGCGCGTCGTCTCCCTCAACCAGGGCAGCACCGAGATCCTGCTCTCCCTGGGGCTGGCGGACCGCCTCGTCGGTACCGCCACCTGGACCGATCCGATCATGGAGGGGCTGGAGGAGGCCAACGGGGGCATTCCCCGCCTGGCCGACAACGCCCCCTCCTTCGAGGTGGTCCTGGACGCCGAACCGGACTTCGTGACCGCCTCCTTCGTCTCCACGCTCGGCACGGGCGGCGTCGCCACCCGCGAGCAGTTCGAGGAGCTGGGCGTGCCCGCCTACGTCTCCCCGACCGACTGCGCCGCCGGCAAGGACAACGACAGCGGGGGAGACGGCTCGCGCAGCGAGCCCCTCACCCTCGACGCCGTCTACGGCGAGATCCGCGACCTGGCCCTGCTGTTCGGGGTCGAGGAGCGCGGGGAGGAGCTGATCGCGGAGCTGGAGGGGCGGGTGGCGGCGGCCACCTCGGACCTGGACGCCTCCGGCGTCTCCCTCGTGTACTGGTTCGCCAACTCCCAGTCGCCCTACCTCGCGGGCTGTTGCGGCGCCCCCGGCGCCATCACCCGCGCGGTCGGCGCGCGGAACGCCTTCGACGACACCCACGACGAGTGGCCCCAGATCAACTGGGAGACCGTCGCCGACCGCGACCCCGACGTCATCGTCCTCGGTGACCTGACCCGCGACTCCCAGACCGCGGAGTCCGCCGACGCCAAGATCGCGTTCCTGGAGTCCAACCCCGCCACGAGCAACCTCACCGCCGTGCGCGAGGAGCGCTACGTCCTGCTCAGCGGCCAGGCCATGAACCCCTCGATCCGCACGGTCGAGGGGATCGAGCAGGTCGCCGAGGGTCTGCGCGGCCTCGGGCTCGGCCGGTGAGCGGTGCGCGTCTGGCGCTGCTCTCCTGCGGTGGACTGGTGCTCCTGGCGGTGTCGGTCTCGGTCGCGGTGGCCATCGGCCCCGCCGACATCACCGCGGCCGAGGTGTGGAGGTCGGTCGCCGCGCGGCTGGGGTTCGGGGAGAGCGGTCTGTCGCCGCTGCGCGAGGGCATCGTGTGGGACCTGCGCATGCCCCGCACCCTGCTGGCCGCGGTGTGCGGGGCGGGGCTGGCGCTGTGCGGGGCGGTCATGCAGTCCCTGCTGCGCAACCCGCTGGCGGACCCCTTCGTGCTCGGGGTGTCCTCGGGGGCCTCCACCGGGGCGGTCGCCGTGCTGGTGCTGGGATGGGGCGGAGCGGTGGTGTCGCTGTCGGCGGGCGCCTTCGTCGGCGCCCTGCTCTCCTTCGGGCTGGTGGTGCTGCTCGCGCACACCCTGGGCGCGAGCATGGACCGCGTGGTGCTGTCGGGGGTGGCCGCCATGCAGCTGTTCTCGGCGCTGACCTCGTTCATCGTGCTGACCTCGGCCGACGCCGAGACCACGCGCGGGGTGCTGTTCTGGCTGCTGGGCTCCCTCAGCGGCGCCGGGTGGGACGACGTGGTGCTGTGCGCGGCGGTGCTGGCCGGTGTGCTCGCCGTGTGCCTGGCGCACACCACCACCCTGGACGCGTTCGCCTTCGGTGAGGAGGCCGCGGCGAACCTGGGCGTGCGGGTGGCCCGCGCCCGCATGGTGCTGCTGTGCGCCACGGCGCTGCTCACCGCGGCCCTGGTCAGCGCGGCCGGGGCGATCGGCTTCGTGGGGCTGGTCCTGCCGCACGCGGCCCGCGCGCTCACCGGCGCGGCCCACGCCAGGCTCCTGCCGGTCACCGCGCTGGCGGGCGCCGTCTTCCTGGTGTGGGTGGACACGGTCGCCCGCACCGCGCTGGACCCCCAGGAGATCCCGGTGGGGGTGGTGACCTCCCTCATCGGGGTGCCCGCCTTCGTCGCCGTGCTCTACCGAGCCAGGAGGCGCACGTGATCAGTTCCGACCGGACCCGAACCCCGACCCGCGACCGAGGCGGCGCGTCGACCGAGGCGCCCGGCGCGGCCGGGCTGCGCGCCGAACGGGTGAGCCGCCTGATCGGCGGAGCGCTCGTCCTCGACGGCGTCACCCTCGCTCCGCGCTCCGGCCAGACCGTGGGACTGCTCGGCCCCAACGGTTCCGGCAAGTCCACGCTGCTGCGGCTGCTCTCCGGGGTCCTGGCGCCCTCCGCGGGCGTGGTCGCCCTCGACGGTGAGCAGATCGGCCGGACCTCGCGCCGGGCGGTGGCGCGGCGCGTGGCCGCCGTCGAACAGAACGCGCACACCCAGACCGAGCTGACCGTCCGCGACGTGGTGGCCCTGGGGCGCGTTCCCCACCGCCGCGCCTGGACGCCCATGTCCGCGGCCGACGCGGGCGCAGTCACGGCGGCACTGGAGCGCACCGGCCTGACCGCCATCGCCGACCGGTCCTGGCACACGCTCTCCGGCGGCGAGCGCCAGCGCGCCCAGATCGCCCGCGCCCTGGCCCAGGAGCCGAGCGAACTGCTGCTCGACGAGCCGACCAACCACCTGGACATCCAGTACCAGCTCGACCTCATGGAACTGGTCGCGGGCCTGCCGGTCACCACCGTCATCGCCATGCACGACCTCAACCTGGCCGCGATGTACTGCGACCGGCTGCTGGTGCTGCGCGGTGGGCGCGTCGTCGCCGAGGGCGCGCCCCCGCGGGTCCTGACCCCCGCCCTCATCGAGGAGGTCTACGGGGTCCGGGCCGAGGTCGAGACCGGGCCCGGGCACCCGGTGATCCGCTTCCTGCGAAGCGGCGCCGCGCCGCCGCGCCACAGTGACGCCCCCGCCGCCGAGGCGCGGGCGACCCCCGGACCCGAGCGGTCCGACCGACGACGGAACACCAACCCCGAGGGAGGAATCCGGCCATGACGGTACGGATCGCACTGCTGTCCACCTCCGACACCGACCTGCTCTCCGCGCGGGCCAGCGACCGCGCCTACGCGTGGGCCAACCCCTCACGCGCCTCCGACACCGAACTCACCGGCGTCGTCGGGGGCGCCGACCTGGTGGTGGTGCGGCTGCTCGGCTCCCCGCACGACCTGTGGCCGGGCCTGGCCGCCGTCCGGGAGCGGGGCACACCGCTGGTCGTCCTGGGCGGCGAGCAGCAGCCCAGCGCCGAACTCATGGAGCACTCCACCGTCCCGATCGGCCTGGCGGCCGACGCCCACCGCTACCTGGCCGAGGGCGGCCCGGCCAACCTCGCGCGCCTGCACGCCTTCCTGTCCGACACCGTGCTGCTGACCGGCGAGGGGTTCGAGGCGCCCGCCCCCGTCCCGCTGTGGGGCTTCGCGGAACGCGACCGGCCCCGGGCCGCGGGCCTCCCCTCCTCCGCCGTCTCCGACGACGGGTCCCCGACCGCGGGCCCCTCCTCCGACGGGAACCTGCCGAAGGTGGGCATCCTCTACTACCGGGCTCACGAGGCGGGCGGCAACACCGCCTTCGCGCACGCCCTGGCCGACGCCGTGGACGCCACCGGGCAGGCCGTGGGCGTGCCCGTGTTCGCCGGGTCGCTGCGCTCGGCGCCCGACGAGCTCTACGATGCGCTCGGCGGCTTCGACGCCCTGGTGGTCACCGTCCTGGCGGCGGGCGGCAGCGTTCCCGCGTCCGCGAGCGCGGGCGGGGACGACGAGGCGTGGGACGTGGAGCGGATGGCGGCCCTGGACGTCCCCGTCCTGCAGGGGTTGTGCCTGACGAGTCCGCGCGCGGACTGGGAGGCCTCCGACGACGGCGTCACCCCGCTGGACTCGGCGAGCCAGATCGCCATCCCCGAGTTCGACGGCCGCATCATCACCGTCCCCTTCTCCTTCAAGGAGATCGACCGCGACGGCCTGCCCCGCTACGTCGCCGACCCCGAGCGCTGCGCCCGCCTGGCCGGGATCGCGGTCGCCCACGCCCGGCTGCGGCACGTGCCCACCGCCGACAAGCGCGTCGCCGTCGTCCTGTCCGCCTACCCCACCAAGCACTCGCGCATCGGCAACGCCGTCGGGCTCGACACGCCCCGCTCGCTGGTGCGCCTGCTGCGCCGGATGCGCGACGAGGGCTACGACCTGGGAGAGCCCGGCGCCCTGCCCGGCCTGGACCTGCCCGACGAGACCGAGGCCGGGGACGCGCTGATCCACGCCCTGATCGCGGCGGGCGGCCAGGACGAGGACTGGCTGACCTCCGTGCAACTGACC
This sequence comes from Nocardiopsis sp. RV163, assembly GCF_001029525.1. Classification (NCBI taxonomy): domain Bacteria; kingdom Bacillati; phylum Actinomycetota; class Actinomycetes; order Streptosporangiales; family Nocardiopsidaceae; genus Nocardiopsis; species Nocardiopsis sp. RV163. The sequence goes on from NZ_LEKI01000116.1 coordinate 12,982, forward strand.
GACGCCCAGGTGCGCATCACCCCCGAGGAGTACGCCGCCTGGACCGGGGGCCTGCCCGCCCCGCTGCGGGAGGCGATGAGCGAGGCGTGGGGCGCCGCGCCCGGCAGCCTCTACGTCAACGACTCGGGCGAGCTGGTCCTGGCCGCGATGCGCGCGGGCAACGTCGTCGTCCTCGTGCAGCCCCCGCGCGGCTTCGGCGAGAACCCGATCGCGATCTACCACGACCCCGACCTGCCCCCCAGCCACCACTACCTGGCCGCCTACCGGTGGCTGGAGCACGGTTTCGGCGCCCACGCCGTCGTCCACCTGGGCAAGCACGGCTCGCTGGAGTGGCTGCCCGGCAAGAACGCCGCGCTCTCGGCCGCCTGCGCCACCGACGCGGTGCTCGGCGACCTGCCGCTCGTCTACCCGTTCCTGGTCAACGACCCGGGCGAGGGCGCCCAGGCCAAGCGCCGAGCACACGCCACGGTCGTGGACCACCTCATCCCGCCGATGGCCCGCGCCGAGTCCTACGGCGACATCGCCCGTCTGGAGCAGTTGCTCGACGAGCACGCCAACATCGCGGCCATGGACCCGGCCAAGCTGCCCGCGGTGCGCGGTGAGATCTGGTCGCTGATGCGCGCGGCCGAGATGCACCGCGACCTCGGCCTGGAGGAGCGGCCCGACGACGAGGAGTTCGACGACTTCCTGCTCCACGTGGACGGCTGGCTGTGCGAGATCAAGGACGCGCAGATCCGCGACGGCCTGCACGTGCTCGGCGAGGCGCCCGGGGGACAGGCCCGGGTGAACCTGGTCCTGGCCGTCCTGCGCGCCGCCCAGGTGTGGGGAGGGGTGGGGGCCTCGGTGCCCGGTCTGCGTTCGGCGCTGGGGCTGAAGGAGGACGCGCCCGCCGCCGAGGTCGACCGGGTGGAGGCCCTCGCCCGCGGGCTCGTCGAGCGGATGGAGGCCGCGGGCTGGGACCCGGCCGCCGCGTCCGGCCTGCACGAGGACCCCGGGGTGCGCTCCGTCCTGGAGTTCGCCGCCGCGCAGGTGGCGCCGCGCCTGGCCCGCACCACAGACGAACTCGACCACGCCGTCCACGCCCTGGCGGGCGGCTTCGTCCCGGCGGGCCCCTCCGGCTCCCCGCTGCGCGGCCTGGTCAACGTGCTGCCGACCGGCCGCAACTTCTACACCGTCGACCCCCGCGCCGTCCCCTCCCGGCTGGCCTGGCAGACCGGGCAGGCCATGGCCGAGTCCCTGCTGCGCCGCCACCTCGAGGAGACCGGGACCTACCCCGAGTCGGTGGGCCTGTCGGTGTGGGGCACGTCGGCGATGCGCACCTCCGGCGACGACGTGGCCGAGGTGCTGGCGCTGCTGGGTGTGCGCCCGGAGTGGGACGAGGCCTCGCGCCGGGTGTCGCGGCTGGACGTGGTGCCGCTGGAGGAGCTGGGCCGCCCGCGCGTGGACGTCACGGTGCGCATCTCCGGCTTCTTCCGCGACGCCTTCCCGCACGTCGTCGCCATGCTCGACGACGCCGTGAACCTGGTTGCCGGCCTGGACGAGCCCGAGGAGGACAACTTCGTGCGCGCCCACACCCGCGCCGACCTGGCCGAGCACGGAGACCGGCGCCGCGCCACCACCCGTATCTTCGGCTCCGCGCCCGGCTCCTACGGAGCGGGCATCCTCCAGGTGGTGGAGTCGGGCACCTGGCGCGACGACCGCGACCTGGCGGAGGTCTACACGGCCTGGGGCGGCTTCGCCTACGGGCGGGGCCTGGACGGCGTCGCGGCGGCCGACGACATGCGCGCCAACTACCGGCGGATCAAGGTCGCGGCCAAGAACGTGGACAGCGCCGAGCACGACATCGCCGACTCCGACGACTACTTCCAGTACCACGGAGGCATGATCGCCACCGTCCGCGCCCTCACGGGCGCCGACCCCAAGGCCTACGTCGGCGACTCCACCTCGCCCGACGCGGTGCGCACCCGCACCCTGGCCGAGGAGACCGCCCGCGTGTTCCGGGCCCGGGTGGTCAACCCGCGCTGGATCTCGGCCATGCGCCGGCACGGCTACAAGGGCGCCTTCGAGCTGGCCGCCACGGTCGACTACCTCTTCGGCTTCGACGCCACGGCCGGTGTCGTCCACGACTGGATGTACGACAAGCTCGCCGCCGAGTACGTGCTCGACGCCGAGACCCAGGAGTTCCTGCGCCGCTCCAACCCGTGGGCGCTGCACGGTATCGTCGAGCGGCTGCACGAGGCCGCCCGGCGCGGTCTGTGGGCCGAGCCGGACCCGGCGACGATGGACGCCCTCCAGGAGGTCTACCTGGAGGTCGAGGGAGACCTGGAGGACCGGTCCGAGTGAGGGTGCGCATCCTGGGCATCGGCATGGGGCCGCGGCACGTCACCCCCGAGGCCGCCGACGCGCTGCGCGGCTGCGACTACGCGGTGGCCGCCCGCAAACGCGGGGACGACGGGCTGCTGTCCCTGCGCCGGGCCGTGTGCGAGGCGCACGGCGTGCCGCTGGTCGCGGTGCCCGACCCCGAGCGCGACCGCGACGACCCGCGCGACTACGCGGCCGCGGTGGCCGCCTGGCACGAGGCGCGGGTCGCCGCCTACGAGCGGGTGCTGGGCGAACGCGGCGGCACCGCGGCGTTCCTGGTCTGGGGCGACCCGGGGCTGTACGACTCCACGCTGCGGATCGTGGAACGGATCGCCGAGCGGGGGGCCGTCGATGTGGAGTACGACGTGCTCCCCGGCGTCAGCGCCCCCCAGCTCCTCGCGGCGCGGCACCGGATCGTGCTGCACGAGGTGGGCCGTCCGGTGCACGTGACCCCCGCGCGCCTCCTGGGCGAGGCGGTGGCGGCGGGGCAGGACAACATCGTCGTCATGCTCGGGGGCGAGGCCGTGCTCGGGGGCGAGCTGGCGTTCGGGGAGCTGAGGGACTGGACGGTCTGGTGGGGCGCCAACCTGGGCACCGACACCGAGGAGCTGGTCGCCGGGCGGGTCGGCGCGGCCCTGCTCGACATCGCCGCGCGCCGCAGGAGGGCCAGGGCGCGGGCGGGCTGGGTGATGGACGTCGCGCTGTTGAGGAGGCCGGTGTGAGCGGTGCTGGAACGGGGGCGGGGCTGCTGATCGCCGGGACCACCTCCGACGCGGGCAAGAGCGTGGTCACCACCGCCCTGTGCCGGGCCTTCGCGCGCCGAGGCGCGCGGGTCGCCCCCTACAAGGCGCAGAACATGTCCAACAACTCCATGGTCTGCCACGGCCCCGACGGCCGTCCGGCGGAGATCGGCCGTGCCCAGTGGGTGCAGGCCCTGGCCGCACGCGCCGTGCCCGAGCCCGCCATGAACCCCGTGCTCCTCAAACCGGGCACCGACCGGCGCAGCCACGCCGTCCTGCTCGGCCACCCCGCCGGGGACGTCTCCTCGGCCGACTGGGAGGCAGGCCGCCGCCACCTGGCCGAGGCCGCGCACGCCGCCTACGACGACCTCGCCTCCCGCCACGACGTCGTCGTCGCCGAGGGCGCGGGCAGCCCAGCCGAGATCAACCTGCGGGCGGGCGACTACGTCAACATGGGCCTGGCCCGGCACGCGGGCCTGCCCGTGGTGGTGGTCGGCGACATCGACCGGGGCGGCGTCTTCGCCGCGATGTACGGCACGGTGGGTCTGCTGGAGTCCGCCGACCAGGAGCTGGTCGCGGGCTTCGTGGTCAACAAGTTCCGCGGGGACCCCGGGCTGCTGCGGCCCGGCCTGGAGGACCTTGAGCGGCTCACCGGCCGCCGGGTCTACGGCACCCTGCCGTGGGACCCGGGGCTGTGGCTGGACTCCGAGGACGCCCTGGACCTGGAGGGCCGCCGCACGCGCGGGGGAGCGGGGCTGAGGGTGGCCGTGGTGCGCCTGCCCCGGATCAGCAACTTCACCGACGTGGACGCCCTCGGGCTGGAACCGGGCCTGGACGTCGTCTTCGCCTCCGGCCCGCGCGACGTGGCCGACGCCGACCTGGTCGTCCTGCCCGGCACGCGCTCCACCCTGGCCGACCTGGCCTGGCTGCGCTCGCGCGGGCTCGACCGGGCGATCGTCGAGCACGCCCGGTGCGGTCGGCCGCTGCTGGGGATCTGCGGCGGGTTCCAGATGCTCGGCCGCACCGTCACCGACGCCGACGGGGTCGAGGCCGAACCCGGGGCGCGCGCGGACGGCCTCGGGCTGCTGGACGCCCGGACCGACTTCACCGCGGACAAGACCCTGCGCCTGCCCTCGGGGGAGGCGCTCGGGGCGCCCGCGCACGGCTACGAGATCCACCACGGCCGGGTCACGGTCGGCGGCGGCGCGGAGGGGTTCCCGGGCGGCGCCCGAGCGGGCAACGTCTTCGGCACCATGTGGCACGGCAGCCTGGAGGGCGACGCGTTCCGCGCCGCCTTCCTGACCGAGGCGCTGGGCTGCGCGCCCTCCGGGGTGCGCTTCGCCGACGCCCGGGAGCGGCGCCTGGACCTGCTCGCCGACCTGGCGGAGGAGCACCTGGACGTGGACGCCCTGCTGGCCCTGGCCCGCGAGGGCGCCCCGGCGGGTCTGCCCGTGCTGGCCCCGGGAGCCCCGCCCGCCGCCCGTGCGCGGCGCGGGCCCGGAGCGGAGGTGTCCCGGTGAGACTGCTGCTTCTGGGGGGAACGTCCGAGGCCCGTGAGCTGGCCGCCCTCCTGGTCGAGGCGGGGGTGGACGTGACCACGTCGCTGGCCGGGCGGGTGGCCCGGCCCCGCCTGCCGGTGGGCCGGGTCCGGGTCGGCGGCTTCGGGGGAGTGCCGGGCCTGCGCGCGGCGCTGGCCTCCTACGACGCGGTGGTGGACGCCACCCACCCCTTCGCCCTGGGCATGACCGCCAACGCGGCGGCGGCCTGCACGGACCTTCCCCTGCTGCGGCTGGAGCGGCCGGGTTGGGACCCCGACCCGGCCTGGCGGTACGCCGCCACCCACGAGGAGGCGGCGGAGCGGGCCGCGGAGCTCGGGGAGCGGCCCTTCCTCACGGTGGGCCGCCAGGAACTCGCCCGCTTCGTGCCGAGGCTGGAGCGGCGGGCGGTCCTGGCCCGGGTGGTGGACGTCCCCGAACTCGTGCTTCCCGGCACGTGGTCCCTGCTGACCAGCCGGGGGCCGTACACCCTGGACGGCGAACTGGACCTGATGGGCGGGCACCGCGCGGACGTGCTGGTCACCAAGGACTCCGGCGGCGCCTACACCCGGCCCAAGATGGAGGCGGCCGGGCTGCTGGGCGTTCCGGTCGTGGTGGTGCGGCGCCCGCCGGGTCCGACCGGTGTGCCCACCGTCCACGACGTGGCCGCGGCGTTCGCCTGGGTGACCGCCCTGGGGTGAGAGAAGAACGTGGGACGGTCGCGGGCGTCCCACGCGGGCCGCGTCAGCGGGCGAACCGGCTCTTCAGTTCGTCGGTGTCCAGGATGATCCCGGTGCCGGGGATTTCGACCCTGTCGCCGTAGACGTGCCTTGACCGGTCCTGGTACTCACCGTGTTCGGGACGGGAGTGCACCACCACGGCGTTCACGTCACGGTCGACCAACAGGTAGGCGGGGATTTCGGCGGCGGCGTAGGCAGCGGGCTTCTCGACCCGGTCGCGGGCGTGCGTGTCGGCGTCCCAGGAGGTCACCCCGATGACGGCGAGAACCCCGTCGGGCTCGGCCCATTCGCCTTGGCCGTCGAAGTAGCCGACCGGTGTCAGGGTGCCGTCGGGGCGGGCGCGTCCGTTGCGGTAGGTGTCGACCTTCAGGCCTTGGCCCTGTGTGAGGTCCAGGTCGGGCCGGTGTGCCATGAACTGGCGGAACAGCCACGTCAGGATGCTGTTGCGGTCCCCGTCGGTCACGCCTTCGGCCCAGATCTTTCCGTTGATGTATTCGAGTTCGACGTCCTCGCGCTCGGCAGCCAGGGCGATGGGCTCGAACTGTTGGACTGTGACGGATGGGTGGGTGGGCGGTGGGTGGT
>NZ_LEKI01000117.1:0-18806 GCF_001029525.1 Nocardiopsis sp. RV163
CCCCGCCCCGCCCCGCGCCCGCGCTCCCTCGCGCTCACCGCCGGGACCGCGGCCGTGGTGGCTACGGCCTTCGTCCTGGTCTACTCCCGCGACCTCATCATGTGGTTCCCCGCCTGAGGAGCTCGCGCGCTCCCCGCGCCTTCCACACCGGCCCCGGACCCGGACGGCCCGGCGCTCGGGCCCGTGCCCGGCCGGCCGCTGGTACGGCGGGGGGGCCTTCCTCCCCGGCCCGCCCGACGCACCGGTTCCGGCCGCCCCGGCCACTTCGGCCCGGCCGGAACCGGTCTCCCACCGCCGTGCCGCACGGCGTCGCCGCCGGGCGGGGAGGCGCCGAAGCTCCACTCGTGCGGCGCGGCCCGGTTCGCGCCGTCCCGTCGTGCGCGGTGCACCCGTCGCCGTCGCGTCCGGGGCCGCTCCGGAAGAGACGTGCGCGCCCGGTTCGTGATCGTGGCCGGTTGCGCCAGCGGGGCAGGCGTTCGCGCGGGACGGTACGGAGGTGCTCTGAGCAGGGGGAACCGTTTCGGGACGGTGGCCGGGGGTACATGAGGCGAACATGCACACATAACTCTCAAACGGCAATGAATCGGACAGGTAATCGGAGTATCCGCGACACGGCCGACGCCGCGGGACGTCGCCGGGAAGCAGGGGCCCCGGGGCGTGTCCGGACCGTTCAGAAGGGTGCGCAGAAAGTGAAACGGAGTACTCAGGACAGCGGGGGAAGTGCGGGCCGGTCCACCAAGGGCAGGGGCGGGAAGGCCCAGGGGGACGTCGCGCCCACCGAACGGGAGGCGGTGGCGGGGCCCGCGCGGGCCAAGCGGTCGTCGGCCGCGCCCAAGGCCCCCGAACCGGAGGCCGCCGAGCCCCGGGCCCCCGGGCCGGGCGTCGAGCACACCGGCCGCGCCCCCGGGGCCGAGCACCCGGTCCGGGCCCCCGGGGGCCCGGACCCGGACGTGTTCCTCGACGTCCCTGTGGTGAAGGTCGACGAGATCGGGCTGGAGGTCGAGAACCTGCGGGCCTCGGTCTCCCTCCAAGCCGAGGTGCTCGACCTGCTCAAGCTCAAGGTGGGCGCGGACGTCGAGCTCGGCCGCGTCAGCCTCACCCTGAAGGGTGTCGAGGCCCAGGCGCTGCTCAGGGTCCAGCTCGACAACGTCCGGGACATCATCACGCGGGTCCTGCAGACCATCGACACCAACCCGCAGATCCTGGAGCACGTGACCCGGGGTGTGGAGTCCTCGCTCGACCAGGTGGCGGGCGGCGCGGGGCAGGCCGTGGGAGCCCTGGGCCGGGGCGCGGGAGCCGCCGTGGAGGGCGTTGGCCGGGGCGCCGGAAACGCGGTGGAGGGCGTGGCCCGTGAAGCCGGGAACGCGGTCGAAGGTGTGGCCCGGGGTGCCGGGGACGCCGCGCGGGGCGTCGGCCGGGGAGCGGGCAAGGCCGTGGAGGACGTCGCGGACGTGGCGGACCTCGCGGAGGAATCCGACGACGCGGCGGAGAAGTAGGACGGTGGGAGGACCCGGGTCCGGAGCCTCCGTGCCCCGGGCGGTCCGGAGCACACCGTCGGGAGAGCGGGAGGTGGGGGCCGTGGACGACCGGACCGGGCCCGAGTACGACGTGGAGATCAGCGCGTCCGTGTCCGCGGACGAGCTGACCTTCGGCGAGGTGCCGGAGGTCAGGTCCCGGACCCGGGGGGAGCCGCGCCAGGAGGGCGCCTGCGGCAGCGAACGCTCGGGGCTTCCCCACGGCGTCCGCTCCGGGGCGGTGTACACGGACATCCGCGTCGACTACCGGCTCGCGAGCCGCCTCAGCCCGCCCGGGGAGGCGCCGCCGGACCCGGACGCCGAGCGGGAGTGACCGCCTCGCGGGACCGCCGCGGGAGGCCGGGAGCCCGGTGCGCCCGCGCGGGCGCGAGCCGGGGCCGGGGCGCCGACCGGGTCAGTACCCGGCGGACTTGTCGACCACGTTCACCAGCGGTCGGCCCCGCGCGTGGCGCTCCAGGTTCTCGACGAAGACGTCCACGCCCCGGCGCCGCGTCGCGGCGGTCGTCGCCCCGTTGTGCGGGGTGACGATGACGTTGGGCAGGTCCCAGAACGGGCTGTCCTGCGGCAGCGGCTCCCGGCCGTGGGCGTCGAGCCCGGCTCCGGCGATCCATCCCTCGGTGAGCGCGCGCAGCAGTGCCCCGTCCGCCACGATCCCGCCGCGTGAGACCACGACGACGTACGCCGTGTCCTTCATCGCCCTCAGCTCCGCCTCGCCGAGGAGGTGCTCGGTGGCGGGCGTGTCCGGGGCCGTGACCACCACGAAGTCGGACTCGGCCAGCATGCGGTGCAGGTCCTCGGGGGCGTGGACGGCGTCGACGCCGGGGGAGGGCAGGTCGGTGCGGCGCCGCACCCCCACCACCCGCATGTGGAAGGCCCGTGCCTTGGCCGCGAGGTCGAGCCCGCAGTTCCCCAGGCCGATGATCCCGCAGGTGAGGCCGTTGAGCTCACCGTGCTGGAAACGCTCCCAGCGGCGCTCGGACTGGGCCCTGGCCCACCGGGGGGCGTCCCTGTTCAGCATCAGCATGAGCATCATGGCGTGTTCGGCCAGAGGGACCGCGCCGTTGCCCGCCGAGGAGGTCAGGACCGCGGAGTGCGCGTCCAGCCCGGCCGCGAGGTCGTTGTTCACCCCCGCCGCCCAACTGTGCACCCAGCGCACGGCGGGAGCGAGGGCCAACTGCTCGCCGCTGAGGGTTCCGGCGATGACGGTCGCCGTCCCCAGGAGGTCGGTGCGGTCGCCGAGCCCGTCCACGAAATCCACCGGGGCGCCCGCGGCGGCCGTGCGGATGCGCTCCCTCTCGTCGGGCTCGAAGCGTCCGCTCACGAGTACTCGTCCGCGCTCGGGCACGAACATCACGTCCTTCGTACGCTCTGGTAATTTGTGGTCCGTATTGGTCCGACCGGTCAGGTGAGTATAGGGAAGGTGTGTGCCGGATGCCACAGGAGGGCCGTTCCGTCTTCCGAGCCGTCGAGCACGCCAAGGTCTACTCCTCGGTGGTCGACCAGATCCTCGCCGGGGTGCGTTCGGGCACCTTCCCGCCGGGGACGCCGCTGCCCGCGGAGCGCGTGCTGGCCGAGAGGTTCGAGGTCGGACGCGGCTCGGTCCGCGAGGCGATCCGGGTACTGGAGCACGCCGGGGTGCTCGACGTCCGCGTGGGCAGCGGGACCTACGTGGTCGGCGACGGGGGGTCGGAGGAGAACGCCCTCCGGGCCCGGGCCGCGGTCGCCGGAGAGCACAGCCCGCTCGACCTGATCGTGGCCAGGGCCGCCCTCGAACCCGTGTGCGCCGAGCACGCGGCCACCGCGAGGACCTCCAACGACCTGCGGGTACTCGAGGACCTTGTGCTCAAGCAGGAGCGCGTGCTCGGAGAGGGCGCGGACCCCTCGGCGGTGGACGCCGACTTCCACCTGGCGGTGGCGGCGGCCTCGCACAACAGTGTGCTCTTCGCCATGGAGCGGACCCTGGTCGACCTCATGCGCGAACCCATGTGGAGCGAGCTCAAGGGCCGCTCCCGCGGTCGGCGGGACCAGGCGCGGCACTACCTCGAACACCACCGGCAGGTCCTCGGCGCCATCGAGCGGCGCGACCACCGCCGGGCGCGGCAGTTGATGGCCGTCCACATGAGCGAGATCGAGACGGGACTGCTGACAGAGCTGGGCTCCGCGCAGGAGCGGGCGGAGGGGGCGGACCGCTGACCTGTTGACACGGGACGCGGTACCCGCTTAGCTTCACCATCGGTCAGGTGGTCGGACCAATCTCCACAGGTCCGTCCGATTTTCGCACCGTGGTGAAGGAGAGAACCGTGGGCACACCCCGCTACGCAGTGAACTGTTCGATCATGATGAAGGACCGGCCGCCCGAGCAGAGGTTGGCGGCGGTCAGGGAGGCCGGGTTCGAGGCGGTGGAGTTCTGGTGGCCCTTCGCGGAGCCCGTTCCCGCCGAGGCGGAGGTCGAGTCCTTCGTCGACACGGTCCGCGCCTCGGGCCTGCGCCTGGTGGGGCTCAACCTCTTCGCCGGTGACATGCCGGGCGGCGACAGGGGCGTGGTCTCCTGGCCGGACCGCGCCGAGGAGTTGCGGGCCAACGCCGCGGTGGTCCGCCGCATCGGCGAGGCGCTGGGCTGCCGCTCCTTCAACGCCCTGTACGGCAACCGCCGCGAGGACGTGTCGGACGCCGAGCAGGACGCCGAGGCCGTGCGCGCCCTGGGGGATGTCGCGGGCACCCTGGCCGAGATCGGCGGCACGGTGCTGATCGAGCCGGTCAGCGGCGCCCCGTCCTACCCGCTGCTCACGGCGGACCACGCCGTGGCGGTGATCGAGCGCGTCGAGCGCGAGACGGGCGCGGACAACCTCCGCCTGCTGTTCGACGTGTACCACCTCGCCGTCAACGACGACGACGTCCCGGCCGCGCTCGCCCGGCACCGGGAGCGCGTCGGCCACGTCCAGGTGGCGGACGCGCCCGGCCGGGGCGCACCCGGCACGGGCGGCCTTCCGCTGGGCGACTGGGTGGCGGACCTGGCCGGTGGCGGATACGCCGGCTGGACCGCGCTGGAGCACGCGGGCGACGGACCCGACCCCTTCGGCTGGACGGGCTCGTCGGATCTGCCGGGCCTGCCCGGCGCGGCGGCGTGAACCGGCCGGGACGGCCGTCGCTACCCGCAGGCCACACCCAGGCGGGCCGTCCGGCCCGCCGACCCGAAACCGAATCGACCAAGGAGTCCGCAGTGAGTGTGCGAACGATCGCCTTCATCGGCCTGGGCGTCATGGGCGCTCCCATGGCGACCAACCTCGTCCGTGCCGGGTTCGACGTGGTGGGGTACAACCGCAGCGCCGCGAAGACGGAACCGCTGGTCAGCGCCGGGGGACGCGCCGCCTCCTCGGTGGCCGACGCGGTGGGCGGCGCCGACGCCGTCATCACGATGCTGCCCGACTCCCCGGACGTGGAGTCCGTGGTCCTGGGCGATGGGGGCGCCCTGGAGCACATGCGGAGCGGCGCGCTGCTCATCGACATGAGCACGATCCGCCCCGACACGGCCCGCGCCGTGGCCGAGGCCGGGGAGGCCGCGGGGGTCGCGGTCCTGGACGCGCCCGTGAGCGGGGGCGAGCAGGGGGCGGTCGAGGCGAAGCTCTCGGTCATGGTCGGAGGCGAGGAGCGGGCCTTCGCCCTCGCGAAGCCGGTGCTGGACGCGCTGGGCACGACGGTCGTCCACGTCGGACCGGCCGGGGCCGGGCAGACCGTCAAGGCCGCCAACCAGCTGATCGTCGCCGGGACGATCGAGCTCGTCTCCGAGGCGATGGTCTTCCTCCAAGCCCACGGGGTCGACCGCGACAGCGCCGTGCGCGTGCTCTCCGGGGGACTGGCCGGGAGCACGGTGCTGGACCGCAAGGCCGCGTCCATGCTCGCGCGCGAGTTCGACCCGGGGTTCAGGGTGGACCTGCACCACAAGGACCTCGGGATCGTGACGGCCGCCGCCCGTGAGGCCGGGGTGGCCCTGCCCCTGGGAGCGCTCACGGCGACCCTGATGGGGTCGCTGCGCGCCCAGGGCCACGGTTCGCTCGACCACTCGGCGCTGCTTTTGCAGGTGGAGCGGCTGTCGGGGCGTGACGCGGACGCCCGGGGCTGAGCGGAGGACCTCTCCTAGGCACATTGTCAGTCTTGAAATCTTGACTGACAATGTGCCTATACTGTCCTGCCTCCGTCGCGGAGCGCCACCGGCGCGCAAGCCGAGCCGCGGCCGCGGCGGCCGAGCAGACGAGAGGACGAGCCACATGGCACAGGGTGTGACGGAGAGCGGGCCCGGGACCGCGGTCAGCGCTCCGCGCGGAGCCGACTGGCATCTGGGCGCGACGCGCTGGACGCAGCTGACACTGACCGAGAACGACCCCGGGCGCTTCGACCCCGAATTCTGGATCCAGGTCATGCGTGAGACCAGGTCCAACGCGGCCTGCATCAGCGCGGGCGGGTACGTCGCCTTCTACCCGACCGACGTCCCCTACCACCACCGCAGCGTCCACCTCGGCGACACCGACCCCTTCGGTGCCCTGGTCGAGGGCGCGCGCGGCCTGGACATGCACGTCATGGCCAGGGTGGACCCCCACGCTGTCCACGCCGACGCCGCGAGCGCCCACCCCGAATGGCTGGCGCGTACCGCAGACGGCAGCCCGGTGGAGCACTGGGGCTACCCCGGCATCTGGCTGACCTGCCCGTTCGGCCCGTACAACCGCGACTTCATCACCGAGGTCGCCCGCGAGATCGTCACCCGCTACGACGTGGACGCCGTCTTCGCCAACCGCTGGCAGGGCCACGGCATCTCCTACAGCGAGGCGGCGCTGCGCAGCTTCCGCGACGAGACGGGGTTCGACCTGCCTCGCCGGGAGGGTGACACCTCAGACCCCGCCTGGCGTGCCTACGTGGTGTGGCGCAGGCGCAAGTTGAGCAACCTGGTGAGCCTGTGGGACCAGGCGGTCCGCGACATCCGCCCGCACGCCCGTTTCATCCCCAACCTGGGCAGCATCGCCGCGCGCGACCTCGACCGTGACATGCTGGCCCGGCACTTCCCGTTCTTCCTCATCGACAAGCAGGGCCGTTCAGGGGTGGAGGCGCCCTGGTCGGCCGGACGCAACGGCAAGCGCAGCAGGGCGATCTTCCGGGACAGGCCGGTCGGACTCATCACCTCCATCGGCCCCGAGCACCACCAGCACCGCTGGAAGGACTCGGTGTCGCCCGGGGCCGAGACGACGATGTGGATCGTCGACGGCTTCGCGCAGGGCGCCTTCCCGTGGTTCACCAAGTTCAACGGCATGGTGCCCGACCGGCGGTGGGTGCGCCCCGTCGCCGAGGCCTTCGCGCTCCACGAGCGCCTGGAGCCCGAACTCGCGGGCCGCCGCATCACGGCGGACGTGGCCCTCCTGGAGACGGGCGGCCCCGAGAGGGGGCGCGCGCACGAGGACGGCTTCTACCACGCCCTGGTCGAGGCCCGGATCCCCTTCGAGATCGTCGCCGAGCAGAACCTGACCGAGAGCGAACTGGGCCGCTTCAGAGTGCTCGTCCTGCCCGACGCCGAACGACTGAGCCATGACCAGTGCCGCGCGATCCGGGCCTTCACCGAGTCGGGGGGAAGCGTCGTCGCCGCCCACCGCTCCTCCCTGGACGACGAGTACGGCACCCCGCGGGCCAACTTCGGGCTCGCCGACGTGCTCGGCGTGGACCTGAGCATGCCGGTGCGCGGCCCCGTCAAGAACAACTACGTCGCGTTCACCGGCGAGCACCCCACCACGGAAGGCTTCGGGGGAGCGGAGCGCGTCATCGGCGGCACCGAACTCATCGGCGTGACCGCCCGCCCGGGGACCAAAGTGCCCCTGCGCTTCGTGCCCGACTACCCCGATCTGCCGATGGAGGAGGTCTACCCGCGGGAGGAGCCCGCGAGCCCGGCCCTGGTCACCCGGGAACTGCCCGGGGGCGGGCGCTCGGTCTACGTCGCCTTCAACCTCGGCTCCCTGTTCTGGGAGGCGCTCCAACCCGACCACGGGACGCTCGTCGCCAACGCCGTCCGCTGGGCCCTCGGGGGCCCGCAACGGGTCCGGGTCAGCGGGCGCGGCCTGGTCGACCTCGCGCTCTGGGAGGACCCGGAGTCGGTCGCCGTGGTGATCGTCAACCTCACCAACCCCATGGCGCTCAAGGGACCCATGCGCGAGATCATCCCGCTTCCCCCGCAGAAGGTCTCCGTCGCACTGCCCGAGGGCGCGGTGGGCGCCAGCGCACGCCTCCTGGTCGACGGGTCCGACGTCCCGGTGCGCGTGCGCGCGGGGCGCGCCGAGGCGACCGTGGACTCCGCGGACCTGCTGGAGGCCGTCCGCTTCACGTGGATCCGGGGTGACGGGTCATGAGCGCGCACGACCTGTGGTGGCAGCGGCCCTTCCAGATGTTCCAGACCAACCTCAGGGAGGTCGACGCACCCCTCGACGTCGAACGGGTCCTCGACTACCTGGAGGGTTTCGGAGCGCGCGCCTGGCTCCTCAGCGTCGGCGGGATCGTGTCCAACTACCCCACGGAGCTGGAGTTCCAGACCCGCAACCCCGCACTCGACCAGCGGCCCTCGGGCGACCTCGTGGGCGACGCGGTGGCCGCGGCGCGCGAGCGGGGCGTGCGGGTCCTGGCCAGGATGGACTTCTCCAAGATCGACCACCGCCGGGCCGAGCGCCACCCGGAGTGGTGCTTCACCGGGGCCGACGGGACGCAGCAGGTCTACAACGGCCTGACCAGCGTGTGCCCCAGCGGGGACTACTACCAGCACCGCCTCCTGGAGGTGGTCGACGAGGTCCTGGACCGCTACCCCGTCGACGGGTTCTTCTTCAACTGGATGTCCTTCAACGAGGTCGACTACAGCGGTGTCCACCGGGGGACGTGTCACTGCCTGCCCTGCCAGCGGGCTTTCGCGGCCTTCGCGCCCGGAGTCGAGATGCCCACCGGGCCCGCCTCCCCCACCTACCGGGTGTGGAAGCGCTTCACCGAGGCGGTGCTCGACGACCTGACCTCGCGCGTGCGCGACCACGTCAGCGCGCGCCGTCCCGAGGCGCCGCTCATCCTGGGCGACCGCGCCGACATCGTCTTCCACGAGGCCAACAACGCGGTCGGACGGACCCTGTGGCACCACCGGACCGCCGAGCACGTCAGCGCGGCCCGCACCTACCGGCCCGGGGTGCCCGTGCTCACCAACGCCGTGGGCTTCGTCGACATGCCCTACCGCCTGGCGGGCGAGGAGCCCCACCACTTCGCCCAGTACCTGGTCCAGGCCTTCTCACGTGGCGCCAACCCCTCCACGTACATCATGGGCACCCCCGACGACGTCACCTACGAGTGCCTCGACACGGCCGGCGAGCTGACCCGGTTCCACCGCGACCACGACCGGTTCTACCGGGAGCTGGTGTCCGCGGCCCGGGTCCTCCTCGTCCGGCCGGACCCGCTCAAGCTCGCCCCCGCCCGGTGGGAGGAGGCCGTCCACGAGTTCCGGGGTCTGTACTCCTCGCTCCTGGAACGCCACATCCCCTTCGACGTCCTGCCCGAGCCCCGTGTCCGCGACGTCGACCGCCAGGGTCGGCTGGGGGACTACGGGCTGGTCGTGCTGCCCGACCTGGGGCCGCTGGACCCGGAGACGGCGCGAGCCCTGGGACGCTACGCCGAGGCCGGCGGCGGCGTGCTCGCCACCGGCACGAGCGGGTTCGACGGCGACGAGTCCCTGATCGAGGGCTCGCCGGTGCTGCGCCGGACGGCGGTCCGTGACACGGTGGAGTCCGTGCGCTCGCTGCACCTGCGCCGCCCCGGCCGGGACGGCGCGCGACGCGGGGGCGACCTGCCGGTGGTGGGCGCCTTCCACGTGGTCGAGCCCGTCGCCGACGCCGAGACCGACCTCCCGGTGCTGTCCCGGGCCCCCTACGGCCCGCCCGAGAAGTGCCACGGCCACCTCCTCCTCGACCACCCGGGAGCGCTGTGGCGCGACCACGGGCGCGGCCGGGTGGCCGTGCTGCCCTGGACGCCCGGCAGGGCCTACCACCAGCTTGGCCTGAGCGGGCACCGCGACGTGTTCGTCGAGACGGCGCTGCGCGCCGCCAGCGGCCCGGTGGAGGTCGAGACCGACCTGCCCGAGCAGGTCGAGGTGGTCCTCGGCGTCTCGGCGGCCGGGGGAGTGGTCCACCTGGTCAACCACTCCGGGGACGTGCCCCAGGGGTTCCGAACCCCGCTGCCGGTGGGCGGACGCCGCCTGCGGGTGCCGTGGTGGAGGCACCAGCCGTCCCGCGCCCTGCGCGCCGGCACGGACCTGACGGTCGCCGAACAGGGCGGGGAGGGCGTCGCGCTGCCCCGCGTCGACCTCTTCGAGGTCCTGGTCACGGAGCGTCCCGTCAACGCCCGGTAACTTTGTAAAACAAGTATTCATGAGTTATTGACTTACCAAATCAGCACCGGAAACATGTCCTGTGAAGCTGCACACTCACCGGGGTGACCTCCCCCGCAGCGAAGGGAACGTGATGAGAGATTTTGATCGGCGCGCATTTCTCGCGTTGAGCGGCATGGGCGCGGTCGGGGCCTCCCTGCTCCTGTCCGGCTGCGGCGGCAGCGGTTCGGGGAACGGCATCCGGTACGCCTGGTGGGGCAACACCGTCCGCCAGCAGAACTACACCGAGGCGCTGGAGGTGTTCCAGGAGGCCAACCCCGACATCACGGTCGAGCCGGAGTTCGCCGAGTACACCGCCTTCCAGGAGCGCATGACCACGCAGATGGCGGCCCGCAACGTCGCCGACATCTTCTGGATCGCCTCCGCCCAGGTCCTGACCTACAAGGCGAACGGGCTGTACCGCAGGCTCGACGACATCCCCACCCTCGACCTCTCCGACTACAGCGACCAGGACATCGAGTCCTTCTCCCTCGGCGGCGAACTCCTGAGCATGCCGCACGGGGTCTTCGTCCCGGTGGTCCGCCACAACGAGACCTTCCTCGAGGAGGAGGGCGGGCAGATGCCCGGGGAGGACTGGACCTGGGAGGAGCTGGCGGAGTTCCTCATCGACTACAGCGCGAACAACGCGCAGGGGCGACGGGGCGCGACCTACACACCCGACCAGGACATGGCCTTCGAGGCGTGGCTGCGCCAGCGCGGCCAGGACCTGTGGACCGAGGACGGCGGTGTCGGGTTCGACGAGGAGGCCCTCGGCGACTGGTTCGAGTGGTGGCGCGTCCTGCTCGAAGAGGGGGCGGTCCTGAGCCTGGGCGAGCAGGAGGGCATGCAGCCCGACTTCTCCGCCGTCGGCGACCGGGTCCTGCTCAACTTCGGCAGCTCCAACCACATCATCGACGAAGCCTCCATGTTCCCCGACTGGAAGTACCGCCTGCGGTCCGTGCCGGTGGGCGCGGACGCCGCCGACGGCCACCGCTTCCTCTACTACCCGCGGCTGGCCGTCTACCAGGGCATCGACGACGCCGACGTCGAGGCGGCGGGCAAGCTCATCGACTTCAACGTCAACAACGCCGAGTTCCTGCGCATCGTCGGCCTCACCATGGGCGCGCCGCCCAACCCCCGCCTCCTCACCGAGGCCTACGACTTCGCCTCCGACGACGAGAAGGAGATGCTGGCCGTGGTGGAGGCCGACCGCGCCGAGCCGCAGCGCCCCCGCTACGAGGCCCCGCCCGGGACGGGGACCTGGCGTGAGGCCATGTCACGGGCCTCGGAGAACGTCGCCCTGGGCAACGCCGGGGTCGCCCAGGTGACCGAGGAGCTCATCGCCGAGATCCGGTCCGGCATCGACCGGGGAGCGTAGGGCGTGCCCCCCTCCACGAGACCCCGACGCCCCGCCGCGCCGTCCTCGCGGCGGCAGGGCCGCGCCGCCTACGTGTTCCTCTCGCCCTGGCTGCTGGGCCTGGGCCTGGTGACGGCCATCCCGCTGGGCGCCTCGCTCTACCTCGCCTTCACCGACTACAACATCCTCAGCACACCGGCCTTCACCGGGCTGGCCAACTTCGAGCGCATGCTCGGCGACGAACGCTTCTGGGCGGCCTCCTCGGTCACCCTCCGGTACGTGGTCGTCTCGGTGCCGCTCCAGTTGATGTTCGCCCTCCTGCTCGCCGTCATGCTCGACCGGGGGCTGCGCGGCCTCTCGTTCTACCGGGGCGCCTTCTACCTGCCCTCGCTGCTGGGCGCGAGCGTCGCGGTAGCCATCCTGTGGCGCGAGGTGTTCGGGCACAACGGCCTGGTCAACGACTTCCTCGGCCTGCTGGGCATCGAGGGGCAGAGCTGGCTCCAGAACCCGTCCACGGCCCTGTCCACCCTGATCGTGCTCAACGTGTGGACCTTCGGGTCGCCGATGGTGATCTTCCTGGCCGGCCTCCGGCAGATCCCCGAGGAGTACTACGAGGCGGCGCGCGTGGACGGCGCCTCACGCCTGCGGCAGTTCCGGCACATCACCGTCCCGATGCTGACGCCGATCATCTTCTTCAACCTGATCCTGCAGACCATCGGCGCCTTCCAGACCTTCACGCAGGCGCACGTCATCAGCGGCGGCACCGGGGGACCCGTCGACTCCACCCTCTTCTACACGCTCTACGTGTACCAGCAGGGGTTCAGGTCCTTCGACATGGGCTACGCCTCCGCGCTGGCCTGGGTCCTGCTGCTGGTGATCGGCGCCGTGACCGCGATCCACTTCTTCCTGTCCAAGTACTGGGTCTTCTACGGAGACGACTGATGACCGACGCCCCTACGGTCGCGGGCACCAGCGGTCCGCGGCAGCGACGCCGCCGACCGCGGACCGCGATCCTCAAGCACGGCGCACTGCTGCTGTTCCTGGTCGTGATGGTCTACCCGCTGGTCTGGATGCTCGTCAGCGCCTTCAAACCGGCGCACCTGATCCTGACCGAGCCGGGCCTGGTGCCCACAGAGGTCACCTTCGAGAACTTCCGGGAGGGCTGGTACGCCCTCAACCAGCCCTTCTCGGTGTTCTTCGTCAACTCCCTCGTGGTGACCGTTGGCTCGATCCTGGGCAACCTCGTCTCCTGCTCACTGGCCGCCTACGCACTGGCCCGGCTGGAGTTCAGGGCCCGGCGCCTCTTCTTCGGGATCACCCTCGTCACGGTGATGCTGCCGATGCACGTGCTCATCATCCCGCAGTACATCTTCTTCGCCCAGTTGGGATGGGTGGACACCTACCTGCCGCTGCTGATCCCCAAGCTGCTGGCGACCGACGCGTTCTTCGTCTTCCTCATGGTGCAGTTCATCAGGGGCATCCCGCGAGACCTCGACCGGGCCGCCGAGATCGACGGGGCCGGGCACTTCCGGATCTTCTGGCACGTGATCCTGCCGCTGATGCGCCCCGCCCTGGTGACCACGACGATCTTCACGTTCATCTGGACGTGGAACGACTTCTTCACGCCGCTCATCTACCTGACGTCGACGGACATGTACACCGTTCCGGTCGCGCTGAGCTCCATGGTCAGCTCGGAGAGCCAGCAGGGCATCGGGATGCTGTTCGCGATGTCCCTGATATCCCTGCTGCCGGTCATCCTGTTCTTCGTCTTCGCGCAGCGCTACCTGATCCGCGGAATGGTCACCAGCGGTCTCAAGTGAGCCCTACTCGGCTCCGGCCGCCTCCCGGGCCCCCGCCTCCAGCAGGGCCAGGAGGCGGCCGCGCGCGTGGTCGAGGTGCTCGGCCAGCCGCAGGCGCGCCGCCTCGGGGTCCTGCGCCCTGATGCCCTCCAGGATCGTCGCGTGCTCGTGGGCCACGGTGCTGCCCTGCGTGGACCGGTGCGCCTGGAAGCGGCCCATGGTCAGGTGCACCTCGCCCATGATCAGCTCGTGCATCCTGCTCAGGCGCTCGCTGCCCGTGCCGGAGACCAGCGCGGTGTGGAAGGCGATGTCGGCCTCCACCTGGCGCTCGAAGTCACCGTCCCTGGCCGCGGCCTCGATCAGCGCCTGCGCCTCCGTGGCCTCCCTGGGGACCGTGCCCTCGGCCGCCAGGACGGAGACCGCCGCGCTCTCCACCGTGCCCCGGCTGAAGAAGAGGTCGCGGATCTCGTCGGCGTGGAAGTCGGGGACGACCGCGGTCTTGTGGGCCGATCTGCGCAGGAGGCCGAGGGCGGTGAGCCGCTCCAGACACGCCTTGGCGGTGGGGCGCGCGACGTCGTACTCGCTGGCGATCCGGTGCTCGGTGAGCTTCTCGCCAGCCGCGATCTCCCCGTTGACGATGCGAGCGCGCAGCGACTGGTAGAGCGCGTCGGTCAGGGACGAGGGGGCGAGGGTGAAGTTGGCCTGTCGGTTCACGTCTTCATCGTGCCACAGCCGCGCCGCTGACACATACATCTGTCTTACCAGTGCACTGGTAAGGCCTGATGAGGGCGTCGGACGTGTTCAATGTGTGACCGTCCGCACAGCGGCACGGCCGGGAAACGGCCCCGCGGGGCCTCGCGTACCGGGTGGGTAGGAGGCGGGCGCGCGGGGGTCTCCGCGCCGTACGGAGGCACCGCCCACCGGCAGCCGCGTCCGCGCGGGCGCAGCGGATCCCGTCTCCCCCACGGCCTCACGGCGGGTCACCAGGGAAATGCCTACACCTTCCGCAGTCGGGTACTGGTACGCCCCGACAACCGAACGCAGGAAGGAACCATGTCCACCAGCGCTGACGCCAACCCCGCTCCGCGGCCCGCGGCCCCCGAAGCACAGGGCGGGAGGAGGAACCGGGTCGGATGGCCCGAGATCACCGCCGGTACGTTCGTCGCCCTCGTGCTCTACGCCGTCGGAATCCTGCTGTTCCTCCGAATCCCCGCCGAGAGCACGGGGCTCGGCGGCCTCGCCCAGTACGCGGTCTCCGGGCTCGCCCCGCTCGGGGGCTTCGCCGCCGCGGTGCTCGTGCGTGTCCGCGGCCTCGGTCCGTTCGGTCTGCGGCGGGTCTGCGCCAAGTGGCTGGCCGTGGCCTTCGGGGCCGGGATCCTCATGATCGTGCTCAACATCGCCAGCACCACGGCGATCTTCCTCTACTCCGGAGCCCAGGACACCCAGGCCTCCTACCAGGCCGCCGCCGCGGGCGGCCCGGCCTTCTTCGCCGCGGCTCTGCTCCTCGGCGGGTTCCTGACGCCCGTCGGCGAGGAGTTCTTCTTCCGAGGGGTGCTCGCCAACGCCCTGAGCAGGTACGGGCAGTGGGTGGCGGTGCTGGTCAGCTCCGCCGTCTTCGCGCTGGCGCACGGGATCAACTACCTCCTGCCGGTCGCCTTCGTCGCCGGTGTCGTCGCCGCCGTGCTGCTCCACCGGACCAGATCCGTCTGGCCCGGAGTCGTGGTCCACGTGGTCAACAACAGCTACTCGGTGATCGCCCCCGCCGTCATGGCCCTCATGGTCTGAGGACCCGTCCGGCGGCGGGCCCGGGGGCGAGGACACGGGACTCCGGGCGGTGCCGTGACGGGTCGGGGCACCTCACGGCCCCGCCCCGGGGCCCGCCCCGGTCGTGGGTTCCGCGGCGAGGCCGCCGCCGGTGTGCGCCCAGCGGCAGCCGGTTTCCGGTCTGACGTGAATGGTTTTTCCTGGCTGTCGAATAAAGGGCGCCTGTGTGTTCGCGTTCTTCTTTTCGGGTGGACTGGGTTTGTGCGGCGCCAGTGTTTCTTCGGGCGATAACCAGAGTTTTGGTCCGCGTTTATACCCCTGGGGTTTGTCGGGTGCTGTGGAAATTTGGTAAATTCCTCGTGGCTGAAGCGGGATGTGAACGTTTCTCCTGAATTCTTTTTCGGTCATAGCTGGAATGTGTAGGCACCACCCGTAATGCGTCGTTCCCTGACCCGTGCGACGGCGGTCTGTGCGGCTTACGCCCTGGTCCTCGCGCTCGGGGCGGTCGCTCCCGCCGCGGCTGACGAGGGCCTCCTCGCCACCGCCGACGGCTCCGCCGCCCCCGGAGGGCGCGGTGCCCCGGGGGAGCGGAGCGGTGGACCGCGCGGCAGCGCACCGGACACGCAGGGGATCAGCGACCCCAACGGCCCCGGGGCCGCGTCCGCCACCGGCGGTCCTTCCGCCCCGGCGAGCCCCCACGGTGAGCGGACCGAGGCCGAGAGCACCTCTTGGACCTACGTCGACCGCGCCTTCCCCGACCGGCCCCACGGCGGCGCCGAAACCGCGAGCGTGGGCACCGGACGCCTCGAATGGGACCGGAACTACACCCGCCGGGCCCTGTTCCGGTTCCCCGTCGCGCCCGGCCCCGGCGCCGTCGTCGAATCCGCGGTGCTGCGCACCGAGGTGGCCTGGTCCTACGACTGCGGCAGCGACTCCTTCGTGCAACTGCACCGGGTCGACCCCTTCGACGAGGGGGCCACCTGGAACGACCAGCCGCGGGCACGCGCACTGATCGACACCCGGAGGATCAGGGGCGGGCGGTCCGCCTGCCCCCTTCCCGGCGGCGTGGAGTTCGACCTCACCGAGGCCTACCAGGGGGCCGTGGACGCCGGAGAACCCCACATCCACCTCCGACTCGGGGAACGCGACGAGGCCGGGACCACGGCCTGGCGCCGCTTCGACGTCCGGGACCACCCGCCGGTGCTGGTGGTCGACCACAGCGCACCGCCCTCCCCGGGCCCGACCGCCGATCCGAACGCCCTGCGGAGCGACCCCGAGGAGGGCGCGGCCGACGACGGGGCGCCCGGCGGGCGCGCCGCCGTCCGTGGCGAGGTCTTCCCGGACCCCGCGTCGCCCCGGTTCGCGCAAGGGCTCGACCTCCTCGGCGTCACCACTCCGGGGACCCGAAAAGACCGCGACAGCCGCGCCCCGGACCTTGTCCCCGCAGGCCGCCTGCCGAGCGGGGGTGAGCGGATCCGTCCCCGGCGGGGGCGACGGATCGGCCGCCCCACCGCCGCGGACGGGCATCGGCGACGGGACGGGGGCACGCCGACCAGGGTCCGGGGGCCACCGGCCACCGCCCGGTCGGAGACCGTTCCGGTCCACCGGTCATGAATGGGGAACCGGTTGACGGACGACGGCACCCGCCTTTCCCGGTGCGTCATCCAGTTGGGTGCGAGGACGCACCGGCGGCAGCCCGAGGGGGTCGGGCTGGCCGCTCCCGGAGCACCGTGAGGTGGGCGGAGCCCGGAAGCGGACGCGGAGCCACACCACCGCCGCACCGGCCACAGGGCACGGTGGCCGTCTGCGGCGAGGGCACGGTTCCGCGCCGTTGGGAGAGGTGCTCGTCCCCGATACCGGACGCGTCCACGGCGGGGCCCGGCAGGGGGCTCCGCCGCCGGAAGCCGCAGCGGCCCGGAACCTCCTGTGTGCGTGGGCACCACCCAGGAGGGCACCGGGCCGCCGTTCGCTCCGGCCGAAGAGAAGGGGGTCAGCGAAGAACTCCGAATGACTCCGGCGCGGAGAACCAGACGGGCCCCTGCATATTCCTTGAAGCCGGAAACAACTCGTTATCGGGCGGCGGCCGTGTTCACGCCCACGGATCGTGGTCCCGTAGATCCCGCGTGTTCTCGCCGAGCACCTGCCGCGCGAGTGTGTCGAGCAGCTGGGTCGGGCAGCGGTACACCCCGGTGTCGTCGGTGTCGACGTACTGCATCCACGGCACCCGGGACACGGTGTTGAACACCACCGACGTGAGCACCTGAGCCAGGACCGAGAGAAGCTGATCGGGAACCGGATCCTTCGTCAGGCACAGCCGCGCGAGTGCAGCGTCAGCAGCTCGACGAGGCTGTTGCTGTGCCCAGGGCCACAGGGCGGTTCGTCGTCCTTGTTCTCTTCCGGCACAGTAGCGCTCTGCGCTGCCACCGGTCCTCTTGGCTGCGTGGAACCCGGCTGCGTTGGCGAGCCTGGGGCAGGCCCGGCCCTTACGGGCGGGCGCAGTGGTTTCTGTGCGCGTGGACGAGCCCTATCCGGGAACGGGTGACGGGATGGATGGTGCACACCCGCCGGGCGAACCTTTACCCCCGTGCACCCGCTGGTGCACCCCCGAACACGCGAAAGCCCCTGACCTTGCGACGTTGTCGCTGGTCAGGGGCCTTCGCCTCTGGGGTGAGTGACGGGACTTGAACCCGCGACTTCTTGGACCACAACCAAGTGCTCTACCGGCTGAGCTACACCCACCACGTGCGCCGGGCCTCTCGGCCCCGCGTACGTATGAAAGCTTAGCGGACTCCGGGGAGTGCTTCGATCAGTTTTCCGCCGCGTCGTCTCCGGGAGCCGCCTCGCGCGCCTCCGCGCCGGTGCCCCCGGCCACCACGTCGGCGGCGATGGCGCGGGCGGTGGCCGAGTTCGGGCCGGGCTCGGGCACGAAGGCCGCGGCGCGGTAGTAGCGCAGCTCGTGGATGCTCTCGGTGATGTCGGCGAGCGCCCGGTGCCCGCCGTTCTTCTCCGGGCTCGCGTAGTACACGCGCGGGTACCAGCGGCGCAGCAGTTCCTTGATCGAGGACACGTCGACCATCCGGTAGTGCAGGAACTCGTCGATGCGCTTCATGTCGCGGGCCAGGAAGGTGCGGTCCGTGGCGATCGAGTTGCCGCACAGCGGAGCCTTGCGCGGCTCGGTCACGTACTGGCGGATGTGCTCCAGGACGAGGTCCTCGGCCTCCTGGAGACTCACGCCCTTGTCCAGTTCCTCCAGCAGGCCGGAGGTCGTGTGCATGTCGCGGACGAAGTCCCCCATGCGGTCCAGCGCGGCCTGCGGCGGTCTGATCACGACGTCCACGCCCTCGTCGAGGATGTTGAGCTCGCCGTCGGTGATCAGGCAGGCCACCTCGATCAGCGCGTCGCGCTCGAAGTCCAGGCCCGTCATCTCGCAGTCAATCCACACCAAACTGTCATTCATACCGGTCAGCTTAGGGGCTGCGGGGAGTTCCGGGGGATGACGAAGGGGGCGGCCGGACCGTGTCCGGCCGCCCCCTCGGGCCTGGGTCAGTCCCAGATCCAGGGGTCCGAGACGCCGGGCGGCTCACCGACGCCCAAGACGGCGTACATCCAGTCCCACACGCCCCAGAACTGGAGGTAGCCCAGGACCAGGAGAACGAGCAGGATGAGCAGGAAGGTGAAGCAGCCGCAGCCGCAGCTCCTGCACCCTCCCCTCTTCTTCTTGGGCTTCTGCGGGCGGTGCTGCTGGTAGGGCTGTCCCGGCCCGGGCGGCTGCCCCGGACCCGGCTGGCCCCAATGCGGGCCTCCGGGGTGCCCGCCCATCGGCGGCTGCCCGCCCGGGGTGTTGGCCATGGGGCCGGAGGCCGGCGGGTACCCGGGCGGGGGGCCCGGCCGGTTGGCCCTCTGGCCGGGCGGCGGACCGCTGGGGG